>NZ_JBHMIQ010000016.1:0-130855 GCF_048060315.1 Micromonospora sp. LOL_013 | reverse complement strand
CGGCGACGACGCTGTTGGCCACACCGAGGGACAGGTTGTGGTGGGCGTGAATGCCGATCTGGGTGGCCGGGTCGAGCACCTGCCGGTAGGCGTCGACCCGGGCAGCGACATCCGTCATCAGCAGCCGGCCGCCGGAGTCGGTGACGTAGACGCAGTGCGCCCCGTACGACTCCATCAGCTTGGCCTGCTGCGCGAGCCCTTCGGGGGTGTTCATGTGCGACATCATCAGGAAGCCGGCCACGTCCATGCCGTTGTCGCGGGCCCAGCCGATGTGCTGGGCGGCGATGTCGGCCTCGGTGCAGTGGGTGGCGATCCGGACGCTGGTGACCCCGAGGTCGCGGGCCGCTTTCAGGTCGTCGATGGTCCCGATGCCGGGCAGCAGCAGCGTCGTCAACGTCGCCCGGCTGATCGACTCGGCGGCGGCACGGATCCAGTCGGCGTCCGACGCGGCACCGTGGCCGTAGGTGACGCTCGATCCCGCCAGCCCGTCACCGTGGGCGACCTCGATCGCGTCGACCCCTGCGGCGTCCAACGCGGCGGCGATCACCCGGACCTCGTCGACGGTGTACCGGTGCCCGATGGCGTGCATGCCGTCGCGCAACGTGACGTCCTGGATGTACAGGCGGGTCATCACCGCACCCCTTCCCGGAGGGCGACCAGACGTTCGGCGGTGCGAAGCGCCGCCGAGGTCATGATGTCGAGGTTGCCGGCGTACGCGGGCAGGTAGTGCCCGGCACCGGACACTTCGAGGAACACCGACACCTGGACACCGGTGAAGTGGCTGCCCAGCGCCGGCACGAACGCGTCGACCGGATCGAACTGCACCCGCTGTTTGAGCCGGTAGCCGGGCACGTACTCGGCGACCGATGCCACCATGGCGTCCACCGAGGCGGCCACCCGGCCGGTGTCGACCCCGGCCGGGATCAGGCAGTAGACAGTGTCGCGCATCAGCAGCGGCGGATCCGCCGGGTTCAGCACGATGATCGCCTTGCCCTTGCCTGCGCCGCCGACGACCTCCAGGGCGCGGGCGGTGGTCTGGGTGAACTCGTCGATGTTCGCCCGCGTCCCAGGGCCGGCCGAGCGGGACGCGATCGAGGCGACGATCTCCGCGTACGCGACCGGGGCCACCGCCGCGACGGCGGCGACGACCGGTACGGTGGCCTGCCCGCCGCAGGTGACCATGTTGACGTTCGGCTCGGCCAGGTGTGCGTCCAGATTGACCGGCGGCACCACGTACGGGCCGATCGCGGCCGGCGTCAGGTCGACCACGGTCCGGCCGTGCGCCTGCAGGATCTCGTTGTTGCGCCGGTGCGCGCCGGCCGACGTGGCGTCGAACACCAACCCGACGTCGGCGAACTCGGGCATCGCGACCAGGCCGTCGACGCCGTCGGCGGTGGTCGCCACGCCGAGGCGGCGGGCGCGGGCCAGCCCGTCGGATTCCGGGTCGATGCCGACCATCGCCACCATGTCCAGCGACTCCGACAGCCGCAGCACCTTGATCATCAGGTCGGTGCCGATGTTGCCCGACCCGATCACCGCCACCCCGACACCCACTACGACCCCTCCCCTGACTCGCCGTCGGCCGACCGGTCGGCCGGTTTCGCGCTGAATCTGGTCCGCACCGAGCCGAGCCCGGCGATCCGTGCCTCGTACGCCGCTCCTGGGGTGACCGGCACCATCGGGCCGAGCGCGCCGGAGAGCACGACGTCGCCGGCTCGCAGCGGATCCCCGGCGGCTGCCATGGTCGAGGCCAGCCAGGCGACGGCGTGCACCGGGTTGCCGAGGCAGGCGGCACCGGCACCGACCGACACCGGCTCACCGGCGGATTCCAAGACCATGCCGCACTCGCGCAGGTCCACCGAGGCGGGCGGCACCGGCCGATCGCCGAGCACGAACAGCCCCGACGAGGCGTTGTCCGCCACCGTGTCCACGATGGAAATGTCCCAGTCGGTGATCCGGGAGTCGACGATCTCGATCGCCGGTAGCAGGAAGTCGGTGGCCCGCAGCACGTCGACCACGGTCGCCGGCCCGTCCGGCAGATCCGCGCCGAGCACGAACGCCACCTCGGCCTCCACCCTGGGCTGGATCAGCCCGGCCAGGTCGACCTCGTCGCCATCCGGCACCGCCATGTCGGCGAACAGCACCCCGAAATCAGGCTGATACACGCCGAACGCGGCCTGCACCGCCGGCGACGTCAAACCGATCTTCGCGCCGACCCGGCGGCGGCCCGCGCCTGTCCAGCCGGCGACCAACTCCCGCTGCACCGTGTACGCGGCGGCCACGTCACCGACCGGCAGCAACCGGTCCCGCAGCGGTGCACACGGCACCCCGGTGTCGTACGCCCCGGTCAGCGCCGCGGCAGCGGCCCCGACATCCACAGTCACGCTCATGTCAGATCCACACAGACGTTGGTCAACTCGGAGTAGAAGTCCAGCGAGTGCACGCCGCCCTCCCGGCCCACCCCGGAGGCCTTCACTCCGCCGAACGGGGTGCGCAGGTCCCGCAGGAACCAGGTGTTCACCCAGACGATGCCGGCGTCCAGCCGGGCACCGGCCCGGTGCGCCCGCCCCACGTCGCGGGTCCACACCGTCGCGGCCAGCCCGTAGTCGGAGTCGTTGGCCAGCGCGAACGCCTCCTCCTCGGTGTCGAACGGAGCGATGTGGCAGATCGGGCCGAACACCTCCTCCCGCACCAGCCGCGCCGACGAGTCGAGCCCGGTCAACACGGTCGGCTGCACGTACGCGCCGCCGTCGCGGGCGTCGCCGAAGGCCGGCACGCCACCACCGGCAAGGATCTGCGCGCCTTCGGCGCGGGCCAGATCGTAGTAGCCGAGCACCTTGTCCCGGTGGCCGCGCGAGATCAGCGGCATCGTCGAGATCGTCTCGTCGGCGGGCCAGCCGTACCGGGCGTCGCGGGCGGCGGCCGACAGCCGGTCGACGAACTCGTCGAACACCGGCCGCTGCACGTACAGCCGCTCGGTGCACAGACACACCTGACCACCGTTGGTGAACGACGACCGCACCGAACCCGCCACCGCCGCGTCCAGATCCGCGTCCGCGAACACCAGACCCGCGTTCTTGCCGCCCAACTCGAACGACACCGCCTTCACCCCGTCAGCCGCCGCCCGCATGATCGCCGACCCCGTCGCCGACTCACCCGTGAACGTGACCGCGTCCACCCCCGGATGAGTGGTCAGCCACTCCCCCGCCGCACCCGGCCCGAACCCGTGCACCACATTGAACACCCCATCCGGCACACCCGCCGCCGCCATCACCTCCGCCAACAACGTCGCCGACGCCGGCGTCTCCTCCGACGGCTTCACCACCACGGCGTTGCCGCAGGCCAACGCCGGAGCCACCTTCCACGTCAGCAGCAGCAGCGGCAGGTTCCACGGCACGATCACCGCGACCACGCCGACAGGTTTACGGACCGCGTAGTTCAACGCCCGACCACCGGTCGGGGTGACCGTGGTGAACGACTCCGTCGGCGCCGTCGCGGCGATCTCCGCGAACGCCCGGAAGTTCGCCGCCCCGCGCGGAATGTCGAGGGTCCGGGCCTGACCGACCGGCTTACCGGTATCCGCCACCTCAGCAGCCACCAGATCATCGAACCGGCGATCCAACTCGTCAGCCACCGCCCGCAACACCACCGCCCGGTCCCGCTCGGCCATGCCGCCCCAGGGTCCGCGCAACGCCGCGCGGGCCGCAGCGACGGCCGCGTCGACCGTCGCGGCGTCGGCCTCGGCGACCTCGAACACCGTCTCCCCGGTCACCGGCGACACCTTCGGGAACCGAATCCCGGCGTCGACGAACCGGCCGTCGACGAAGCTGCGCAGCAGGCCGGGGCCGTCGGCGGCGGGCCGGCCGGCGTACAGGTCGGGGTGCCACAGGGTCATGAGCGTCCCTTCCGGACGAGCCGGTGGACGGCGGCGCCGAGTGCCCCTACTGACAACGCCGCCGTCCCGGCCACCGCCGCCGCCAGCAGTTGGTGCTGGCGGCGGACCCGACGCCTGACCTCGGCGTACGGGATGGTGGTGAAGGAGACCATTTCGTACCGGGACACGTAGCGCCCCGGCAGTGCCCGTTCCAGGGCGTGTTCGACCTTGCGGAACGTCTGGAACGTCGGGGAGGCGACCTTGTCGCGCATCTCGACGAAGTTCGCCAGGGCCATCTGGGCGATCGCTTCGGCATTGTCCTGGCGGCGGGACTGGTAGAGCGGCAGCGCCGCCGCCCAGTCGCCGCCGGTGTCGTCGAGGCAGCGGTCCAGTTCGACCACGTCCTCGAAGGCGCAGTTGGCGCCCTGGCCGTAGAACGGCACGACCGCGTGCGCGGCGTCGCCGAGCAGCGCCACCCGGCCGCCGACCTGCCACGGGTCGCAGCGCACCGTGCCGAGCAGACCGACCGGGTTGTGCTGGTAGTCGTCGACCAGGTCCGGCGCCAGCGGCGGCACGTCCGGGTAGTGGGTACGGAAGTGCCGTTCGATCGCCGCCGGGCTGCTCAGCGAGGCGAAACTCGACGTGCCGCCGGTCGGCCAGAACAGGGTGCAGGTGAAGGAGCGGTCCGGGTTGGGCAGGGCGATCATCATCGAGGTGCCGCGCGGCCAGATGTGCAGCGCACCGGGGTCGAGTGCGTAGTCGCCGCCGACCGCCGGGATGGTCAGCTCCTTGTAGCCGTAATCGAGGAAGTCGAGGCTCTCGTCGACCAGGCCGTGGGCGAGCAACTGGCCGCGTACCGCCGAACCGGCGCCGTCGGCGCCGAGCACGACCTGCGCCTGCGCGCGGACCGTGCCCTGCGGCGTGTCGAAGGTCAGCTCGCCGGTGTCCGGGTCGAGGCCGACGAGCCGGTGGTCGAAGACGGCGGTGACGCCGGGCGCGGCCTCGGCGGCATCGAGCAGGGCGTTGTTGAGCGCGCCCCGGCTGATCGAGTTGATCGCTCGCTGCCCGTCGGCGCTGTACGGCTGGAAGTCGAGGTCACCGTCGACCGGGTGGATCATCCGGCCGGGCATCGGCAGCGCGTCGGCGAGCACCTGGTCGGCCAGGCCGATGCGGCGCAGCGCGTCCAGGCCGCGTTCGGACAGCGCCAGGTTGATCGACCGCCCGCGTTCGGCGGTGCCGCGTCGCGGGTCGGGTCGGCGCTCGTAGAGGGTGACCGGCAGGCCGCGGCGGGCCAGGAAGCAGGCGAGCAGGCTGCCGGCCAGGCCGGCGCCGACCACCGCGACGGGTGCGCGTTCAGACATCGTCGCCGCCTTTCGCTGGGAGGGTCGCGGCGAGCGCCCGGACGGCCCGCCAGCAGTCGTGGTACGTCGAGTACAGCGGCACCGGGGCGAGCCGGACGATGTCCGGTTCGCGGGCGTCGGCGATCACCCCGTGTTCGTGGCGCAGCCGGGCGGTCAGTGCGTGTGCTCCGCCGCCGGTGGCACCCGACCCGCCACCGATGCGCAGCGACAGTTGGCAGCCGCGCCGGGCCGGATCCCGTGGGGTGACGACGCTGACCGGCCGGCCCGGCAGGGTTTCGTCGAGCAGCTGCTCCAGGTAGCCGGTGAGCCGTTCGCTGCGTTCGCGCAGCGCCGCCATGCCGACCTTGTCGAAGATCTGCAACGAGGTACGGACCGGACCCATGGCGAAGATCGGCGGGTTGGAGATCTGCCAGGCGTCGGCGCTGGCCGGTGGCCGCGACACCGGGGTCATCTCGAAGCGGGTGGCCGGCTCGGTGCTCCACCAGCCTTCGAAGCGGGCCAGCGTCGGATCGCCGTGGTGGCGTTCGTGCACGTACGCGCCAGCGAGGGCCCCCGGCCCGGAGTTGAGGTACTTGTAGGAGCACCAGGCGGCGAAGTCGACGCCCCAGTCGTGCAGCCGCAGCGGCACGTTGCCGGCGGCGTGGGCCAGGTCCCAGCCGACGATCGCCCCGGCGGCCCGGCCGGCGGCGGTGATGGTCGGGATGTCCAGCAGCTCGCCGGTGAGGTAGTTGACCCCGCCGAGCAGCACCAACGCCACCCGGTCGCCGTCGGTGCGCAGGTAGTCGACGACGTCGGCGGTGCGCAGCGTGTCCTCGCCGGGGCGCGGCCGCAGTCGGACCACCGTGCGGTCGGGGTCGAGGCCGTGGAAGGCGGCCTGGCTGCGCACCGCGTAGCTGTCCGACGGGAACGCCGAGTCCTCGATGACGATCCGGGTGCGTTCGCCGGCCGGCCGGTAGAGCGACACCATCAGCAGGTGCAGGTTGACCGTCAGCGAGTTCATCACCACGGCCTCGCTGTGCAGGGCGCCGACCAGTCGCGCGGCGGCGTCGGTGAGCAGTTCGTGGTACGGCAGCCACGGCCGGCCGGCTTCCAGGTGACCTTCCACGCCGAGCCGGGCCCAGTCGTCGAGGTCGTCGAGCAGTTCGGCGCGGGTGGCCTTCGGTTGCAGGCCGAGGGAGTTGCCGGCGAAGTAGGCGACGTCGGGGTGGTCGCCGCCGGTGGCCGGCGGGATGTGGAACAGGTCGCGGTGCCCGGGGTCGGCGGCGTCACGGCGACGGGCGTCGTCCTCAGTGAACATGTGGCAGCCTCTCACATGCTGGTCCGGGCGGACCAGATCTCGGGGAACACCACCCGGGCCATGCTGCGCTGCAGCCAGGCCAGCCCGGCGGAGCCGCCGCTGCCGACCTTGGCGCCCATGGTGCGCTGCACCGCCTTGAGATGGGCGTACCGCCAGTCGCCGAACTGCTCGGCGACCTCGGTCAACGCCTCGCCGAGTTGCCGCAGATGGTTGTCCGGGGCGTTGACCCGGTAGACCTCCACCCAGGCGGCCTCGACCGCCGGGTGCGGTTCGTGTTCGGTGGCGACGTCGCGGGCCAGCAGGTCGGCCGGGATGTCGTGGCCGGCGCGGGCGAGCAGGGCGATCACGTCGTCCCACAGGCTCGGCGCGTGCAGGGCCTGCTCCAACTCGGCGTACACCTCGGGTTGGCGGCGGAACGGGCGGATCAGCGACGGGGTCCGGATGCCGAGGATGAACTCCAGTTGCCGGTACATCGCCGACTGGAAGCCGGAGCCCTCACCGAGCAGGTTGCGGAACCGGTTGAAGTCGGCCGGGGTCATCCAGCGCAGCGTCTGCCAGGAGGCGTTGAGGCCTTCCAGGTGCAGGGCGGCGCGGCGCAGCGGGGCCAGCGCCTCCCACACCCTGTCGGCGCGGATCAGCCGTTGGGCGTCGCGCAGCTCGTGGCGGGTCAGCCCGAAGTACAGCTCCATGATCTGGCTGACCATCAGGAACGACATCTCGCCGGGGTCGTCACTGAGGGTGCGCTGCAGGCTGTGCAGGGTGCTTGCGTGCACGTAGGCGTCGTACGGCACCCGGTCGCCGAACTCCAGGGTCGGCTCGCCGGCGTTGGCGGCGGCGCGGGCGTCGCGTTCGGCGGCGTCCACCGGCCGCACGGCCGGTGGGCTGGCCACGTCGGTGCTGTTCACGTCGGCTGCCCTCCCTTTGCTGTGTCGCCCATGATTGCCGACTTGCGGTCCGCGGCTGAATACCGGATCAACGGCGGTACGCGGCCGCGACCTGCAGGTCCGTGGCTAGATTTGGGTGGTCGGTTAACGAAGGGAAAATGTCCGTGGACGAGATGGATTGGGCGCTGCTGCGTGAGTTGCAGGCCGATGCCCGACTTTCCTTCAGCGAGCTGTCCCGCCGGGTGCACCTGTCGCCGCCGGCGGTGGCCGAGCGGGTCCGCCGGCTGGAGGAGTCCGGGGTGGTCAGCGGCTACCACGCGCACGTCGACCTGACCCGGGCCGGCTGGACGGTGATCGCGCTGATCCGGATGTCCTGCTACGGGTCGCACTGCATCCTGCGCGACCCGCAGGTGCCGACCTGGCCGGAGATCCTGGAGATCCACCGGATCACCGGGGACGCCTGCTCGATGTTGAAGGTGGCCGCAGCGTCGATGGACGCCTTCGAGGACGTGATCGACCGGCTCGCCCCGTACGGTCAGCCGTCCAGCACGATGGTGCTCTCCACCCCGCTGGGCTGGCGTCCGGTCACCGCTGCCGACTGACCTTGCTTGTCAGTCGACTGGACGTCGACAGAGCAGCGATTCTGTCAATTCTCGCCGGATACTGCGGTATGGTTGCGGGGTCATGCGCTAGGAGGCAGGTGCTGTGCTGATCCGTTTCGAGGCGGCGAACTTCCGCTCGATCCTCGGACCGGTCGAGCTGTCGATGGTCGCCGTCGACCGGGACCGGCCGGCGGTGCAGCGGATCGACAGCATCGACGAGAGCCTGCTGCCGGTCGCCGCCATCTACGGTCCCAACGCCTCCGGCAAATCGAACGTGGTCGCCGCGCTCAGCTGGCTACGCGACGCGGTCGCCGACTCGCTGCGGTTCTGGGACGACGGGATCCCGGTCGAGCCGTTCGCGTTCGGCGACGGTCCGCGACGCCCGTCGGAATTCACCGTCGAGCTGATCCTCGGCGGGGTCCGCTTCGAGTACGTCGTCGAGCTCGACACCGACGCGATCCGCTACGAAGGGCTGTTCCACTATCCGGAGCGCAAGCGGCGTCGGATCTTCGAACGCGAAGGCGACGAACTGACGCTGCAACGGGGCCTCGGCCACCTGTCGGGCACCCGTGAGCTGCTGACCGCCCGTACCCTCGCCTTGTCAGCTGCCCGGCGGTTCCGCGAACCCCTCGTCTCCGGCCCCGCCCACGCACTGTTGAACGTCCAGACACTGGGGCAAATGGCTCGGCGCCGCCCGTTCGTGAGGCGGGCGGCAAGCCTCTCGACCAGGTACTGGTTCGAGGAGACCGGCCCCGATCAGCTGCAACCCGCGTGGTTCGAGGACCTGCGTCCGGACCGGGCCCAGGCGTTGGCGCTGCTGCGGATGGCCGACCTCGGCATCGAGGACGTGCTGATCGATGACGGTGCAGCTGCTGATCAGGATTTGACACCGCCGGGCCGTCGACGACGGGTCCGGTTGGTGCATCGCACGGAAAGCGAAGCGGTCCCCTTGGATTTCGGTGCCGAGTCGGAGGGCACCCGTACCTGGTTTCAACTCATCGGCCCGGTGCTGACCGCGCTGAAAGCAGGTTCCCTGCTGCTGTTCGACGAGCTGGACGCAAGCCTGCACCCGACACTGTCCATGCACCTCATCCGGCTGTTCACCGACCCCGCGACGAACCCCTCGGGAGCACAGCTGATCTTCACGTCGCACGACACCAGCCTGCTCAATCACCTGAACCGGGACGAGGTCTGGCTGACCGAAAAGGCAGCTGACGGCGCGACCCGCCTCGGCGCGCTCGCCGAGTTCGCCGGCGAACGCGTACGCCGGTCGCAGAACCTCGAAAAGGCGTACCTGCACGGGCGGTTCGGCGCGCTACCCGACGTCGACCGCACCGAGATCCTCCGGGCACTCGGACTGATCGGCTGACCGGTGGCAACTAACCGATGCCAGGATCGGAGGCGAACGTGACGACTTCACCGCCGCAGTGGCCGTGGGTGCCGCTGGACCGGGCCCGGCAGCGGACCAGCATCAAATGGCGGCTCTACCCGGCTGACGTGCTGCCGGTGTGGGTGGCGGAGATGGACGTCGACCCGGCCGGGCCGGTCGTCGCGGCGATCGACGCGGCGGTGCATGCCGGCGATCTCGGGTACACCACCGGCGCCGGCTACGCCGAGGCGGTCGCCGGGTTCGCGGCCGCACGCTGGGGCTGGGACGGTCTGGACCCGGCGCGGACGGCGATCGTGCCGGACGTGATGCTCGGCGCGGTCGAGATGCTGAAGCTGGTGACCGGGCCGGGCGACACGGTCGTGATCAACCCGCCGGTGTACCCGCCGTTCTACGGGTTCCTGCGCAACCTGGGCCGGCCGGTGCGGGAGGCCCCGCTCGGTCCGGACGGCCGGCTGGACCTCGACGCGCTGGCCGAGGCGTTCACCGCCGCCCGCGCGGGCGGGCGCAGTGCGGCGTACCTGCTGTGCAGTCCGCACAACCCGAACGGGACGGTGCACACCGCCGACGAGCTGGCGGCCGTCGCGGAGCTGGCCGGCCGGCACGGCGTACGGGTGGTGGTCGACGAGATTCACGCCCCGATGACCGCGTCCGGCGTGACGTTCGTGCCGTACCTGTCGGTGCCCGGCGCCGACGACGGCCTGACGCTGATCTCCGGCTCGAAGGGCTGGAACCTGGCCGGCTTGAAGGCCGCCCTCGCGGTCGCCGGGCCAGCGGCCGCAGCCGACCTGGCCCGGCTGCCGGAGGAGGTTGGCCACGGGGTCAACCATCTCGGGGTGATCGCGCACACGGCGGCGTTCCGCGACGGCGGCGACTGGCTGGACACCGTACGGTCGGCGGTCGACGCGAACCGGCGGCTGCTGGCCGGCCTGCTGGCGGCGCAACTGCCGCAGGTGCGGTACGCCCCCGGTGAGGCGACCTTTCTGGCCTGGTTGGACTGCCGGGCGCTGGGACTGGGCGACGACCCGGCGGCGGTGTTCCTCGACCGGGGGCGGGTGGCACTCAGCGGCGGGCTGGACTTCGGCGCCGGCGGGGCCGGGCACGCCCGGTTCAACCTGGCCGCCGCGCCGGAGACGATCACCGAGGCGGTACGCCGGATGGCTGCAGCCCTCGACTGACCGTCACCAGGTCCGCCGGCTCGTTGCCCTGACACCGACGTCAAGGTTTAGCGTCACGGTGGGTCCGAGGCTGGCCGGGGAGGTCACATGTTGATCGGTGAGCTGGCGCGGCAGGCCGGGACAAGCGCCCGGACGCTGCGCTACTACGAGGCGCAGGGGCTGGTCCGGCCCCGGCGATGCGCCAACGGCTACCGCGACTCGATCTCGGTGCTGCTGCGCAAGCTGGCCGAGGTCGATGCCGGACTGGCGCGGTTGGTAGGTGTCCGGGAACAGCTACGGTGCCAGCTCGACCGGGCGCGGGCGGATCGGCGGCGGTGACGGCGGTGGGGGTCGACTTCCGTTCCCGTGGCCGACGTGCCGACGAGGCGATCGACGTGCTGCGGCTGCTGTGGGCGGTGACGCCGACGGCGTGTCGTTCCACGGCGAGTTCTTCGGCTTCGAGCGGGTGTGCAGCTTTCCGAAGCCGCACGGCGCCACCGCGTTGCCGATTCACGTGGGTGGTTCGAGCCGGGCGGCGGCCCGGCGGGTCGGGCTACGTGGCGACGGCTACTTCCCTGGTGGGCTGTTGACCCCGGACGAGCGGGCGGCACAGTGGAAGCTTGCCCGGTCGGTCGCGACGGAGGCCGGCCGTGACCCTGACGCGCTGGAGTACACCCGGTGGGGGTCGACTGAGCTTTCGGCGCAACGGGTCGAGGCGTACGCGGCGCAGGGGGTGACCCGGATCGTGGTCGGCAGCGGCGCCGACACCCTGGCGGAGCAGCGGGACGACCTGTCCGGTTTCGCCGACCGGTTCGGTCTACGACCGACGACGGGTGATCAGCAAATCAGTCGACAGTAGGGTTTTCGACGCTTCGATTGATTACCGGCTATCAGCGGCGCATGCTCACTTCCACTTTGGAGACGACGGCCGCCCCGGCCGGAGCGTCTCCACCATCGAAGGAGGCGCCACCATGCTGAGCCGTGCCCGAAAGCTCCGTCCCGCCCTCGCGTTGCCCGTCGCGGCGACGCTGCTGATCACCATCGCCGCCGTGCCCGCCACCGCCAACGCAGCCGGTACGACCGGCGACACATCCGCCGCCGACGACCGGCAGTACGTCGCGCTGGGCGACTCGTACTCGTCCGGGTGGGCGCCCCGCCGTACACCGACGGCGACTGCAAGCAGAGCGCCCGCTCGTACGCTGCCCAGTACGCCCGGAACAATCCGCGCCTGTCGTTCGGCTTCTCGGCCTGCAGCGGCGCCACCACCGACGACGTGATCGCGCACCAGCTCGGCTTTCTCGGGCCGGACACGACGCTGGTGACCATCACCGTCGGCGGCGACAACCTCGGCTTCACCTCCACCTTGGAGACCTGCATCACGGCGCTGCACGACAGCACCTGCAAGGACGCCATCGACAAGGCCCTCGCGTACATCGCGACGACGTTGCCGGGCAAGCTGAAGCAGGTGTACGGAGACGTCCTCGCCGCCGCCCGAACGCCAAGCTGATCGTCCTCGGCTACCCGCAGCTGTTGGCCCCGACGTTCTGCTTCGAAGCACCGCTGGACGCGAACCGACGGGGGTGGATCAACCACGCGGCGGTGAAGCTCAACGAGGCCATCGGGAACACGGCGAAGACGTACGGCGCGTTCGCCCCGGTCGACGCCCTGTTCGACAAGCACCGGGTCTGCGACGACGACCCGTGGCTCAACGGCATCACCGCCATCGAGGACGCGTTCCACCCGAACCTTGCCGGCTACACCGACGGCTACCTCAAGGCGCTCGACGCCGTCTTCCATCCGGTCACCGCAACCCACTGACGACGACTGACCAGCACCTATACTCCGCTCGGTCGATATGCGGGAACGTCGATCACCGTCCGACGCCGGACGGTGGCACAGCGGTCACGAGGTGGAGTTCCGTTGCGGGTGCAGGTGCTGGGCCCGGTACGGGTGTGGCGCGAGCAGCAGGCACTCGACCCCGGGCCGACCGCCCGGCGGGCGGTGCTCGGCCTGCTCGCGCTCGCCGGCGGGCAGCCGCTGCCCCGCTGGGAGCTGGTCGACGCGCTCTGGCCGGACCAACCGCCACCGGCGACGTCGACCAACGTCATTCAGACGCACGTCAAACATCTGCGTCGGTTGTTCGAACCGGACCGCCCGTCCCGGGCCCCGAGTCTGCTCCTGCCGCAGATCGGTGACGGATACCTGCTGCGGACCTCGGCCGTCACGGTCGACCTGCTGAGGTTCCGGCACCTGGTCGCCACCGCGCGACCCGGTGCAGCCGGGCTGGAGCGCGACGCCGAACTACTCGGCGAGGCGCTCCAGCTGTGGCAGGGACCTCCGCTGGTGGACGTGCCCACGTTGGCCGGCCACCCGAAGGTGGTGGCCCTCGACGGTGAACTGCAGGCGGCGTTGACCCGGTACGGCGACCTGATGATCGCCTGTGGCCGGGCAAGCGCCGCACTGCCCTGGCTGACGCAGGCCGCTGCCGCAAAGCCGCTCGACGAGGCCCGCCAGGCGCAGCTGATCCGCGCGTACCGGGCCAGTGGGCAGCGGGCCGAGGCGTTCACCGTCTTCCACGACACCCGGGACCGGCTCGCCGACGAACTCGGTGTCGATCCCGGTCCCGAGCTGGTCGCCGCGTACACCGATCTGCTGCGGGCCGACGCGCCGGCCGGGGCGCGTACCGCCAGCGAGCAGGTCTGGCCGCGCCGGGGCCGGCGCCTGGACGCGAACCGGCCGGTGCCGGCGCAGCTGCCGGCCGACGTCGCCGGGTTCACCGGCCGCGCCGCCGAGCTCGGCTGGCTCGACCGGACGATGGGGGCCGCCGGACGCGGCGACGCCGAACCGGGCGCGGTGATCTGCGTGCTGTCCGGCAGCGCAGGGGTGGGCAAGACCGCGCTGGCGGTGTGGTGGGCGCGCCGGGCCCGCGACCGGTTCCCGGACGGGCAGCTCTACATCGACCTGCGCGGGTACGACCCGGAGCAGCCGGTCGAGCCGGGTACGGCGCTGGCCCGGTTCCTGCGGGCGCTCGGCGTGGCGGACGCCGACATGGCGCTGGACGTCGACGAACGCGCCGCCCACTACCGCAGCCTGATGGACGGCCGTCGGATGCTGGTGGTGCTCGACAACGCGGCGTCGGTCGAGCAGGTACGGCCGCTGCTGCCCGGTGCCGCCTCCTGCCCGGTGCTGGTGACCAGCCGGGATCCGTTGGCCGGGCTGGTCGCCCGGGAGGGAGCCGGCCGGCGTGGGCTCGGCCTCCTGCCGATCGACGACGCGGTGGCGCTGCTGCGGCGGCTGGTCGGCGACCGGGTCGACGCCGAACCGCAGGCCGCGGTGACGCTGGCAACGCAGTGCGCCCAGCTGCCGTTGGCGTTGCGGGTCGCCGCCGAGCTGGCGACCGCCCGCGCCGAGCTGAGCCTGACCCGGCTGGTCGACGGGCTCACCGACCGGCGGCGACGGCTCGACATGCTGGACGCCGGCGGCGACCGGCGCACCGGCGTACGGGCGATCCTGTCCTGGTCGTACCAGTATCTGCCGGCCGAGGCGGCGCGCGCGTTCCGGCTGCTCGGGCTGCATCCCGGGGCGGACGTCGACGCGGCGGCGGTGGCCGCGCTGGCCGGGACGGATCCGGTGACGGCGGATCGGCTGGTCAACCGGCTGTGCCGGGCGCACCTGGTGGAGCCGGCCGGGCCGGACCGGTACGGCATGCACGACCTGCTCCGGGCGTACGCGGCGGAGCTTGCCGCCGACGTCGACCCGCCGGAGGTCCGCGACGCTGCCGTGACCCGGTTGTTCGACTACTACCTGCGTACCGCCGCCACGGCGATGGACGCGGTGCACCCGGCCGAACGTCACCTGCGGCCGACGGTGCCGCCGACCGGTCCGGACGATGGTCCGACGACGGCGTGGGCCGAGCCGGCGGCCTGGACCGCGCCGGCGAGCGGGCTCGCGGGCGGTGCCCCGGGGGCCGCGCGGGTCTGGTTGGAGGTGGAGCGGGCCAACCTGATGGCGGTCACCGCGTACGGTGCGCGGCACGGCCGGGCCCGGCACGCCGTACGGCTGACCGCGCTGCTCTACCGGCATCTGGAATGCGGCGGCCACTATCCGGACGCGATCACCATGCAGGGTCACGGGATCGCTGCCGCCCGCGCGGCAGCTGACCTGGCCGGTGAGGCGAACCTGCTGACCAACCTGGCCGTCGTGCACGACCATCAGGGGCGCCGCCAGCAGGCGGTGGCGCACCTCCGGCAGGCGTTGACGCTCTACCGCGACGTCGACGAGCCGGCCGGTGAGGCGCGGACCCTGGGCAACCTCGGTGTGGTGCTGGGTGAGCTGGGCGACCGGCGTTCGGCGATCTGTTACATCGGCCGGGCGCTGGCACTGCTACGTACGCTCGGCGAGCATCACGGGGTGGTCCGGGCGCTCGGCAGCCTGGGTCAGCTGTTCACGGTCGAGGGCCGGCTCGGCGACGCCGCCGGACAGCTGCGCGAAGGGCTGGTGTTGTGCCGCCGCACCGGCGACCGGGTCGGCGAGGCGATGCTGCTGAACTACGCCGGTCAGCTGCACAACCGCCGTGGTGCCGACCGTGCTGCGGCCCGCTGCCATGCCCTGGCCCGGTCGATCGCCGCCGATACCGGGTCGCGTGGCGTCGAGGCGCTGGCGTTCGACGGGCTCGGCGCTGCGGCGCACGCGGCCGGGCAGCGGGCGCAGGCGCACGGCTACTGGCGTCGCGCGCTGGCGATCTTCACCGAGCTGGGTGCGCCGGAGGCGGCGGCGATCAGCGTCCGGTTGTCGGCGGAGCCGCCGCGATCGTCCGCCGTGATCCGTGATCATGCGCCGCGCTTCGGTCGTGTCCCGTGATCCAGTCGTGGTCCAACCGTGGTCCAGCCGATCTCGCCAGACTGGCCGCGCTCCGCTGACCTGCGGGGTCACCGCTGGCCACCCTGGCCGCCAGTTGAAGGAGATCCTGTTGAAACAGATGCGCTACCGCCGTTGGTTGGCCGCGGCCGCCGCGGTCGTGGTCACCGTGCCGCTGGGGGCCCGACCGGCGCAGGCGTTCGACATCTCGTCGGTCATCGCCGCCGCCAAGAGCGCCTACGAGCTGTACAAGGAGTACAAGCAGGGGGCGTCGCTCGACCAGTCCACCACCAAGATCATCAACACCATCAACGGCGCCAAGGTGGAGATCCTCGCCCAGATCGACCGGATCGCCACCGCACAGGCCAAGGCCTGCGCGCGCAGCGCCATCATCGACTTCGACGACATCAAGACCTTCACCCAGGACAACCTCCAGGCGTACGCCCGGGACACCACCGCCTGCGTCACCCTGATCGACAGCCTGCTCGAAGTCGTCACCGACGAAGCCTCCGCCGACCAGCTCGGCTTCACCCTCAATACGGTCGGCCCGCTGGCCCTGACCGCCCGGGCTCACGCCGGGCTGAGCACCAGAGGGCTGCTCGAACTGACGATCGGTAGCAACAACACGGTGCTGTCCGCTCTCGCCCCGAACTGCACCACCAACCTGCTCGGGCTCACCGGCATCCCGCAGTCCGGCAAGATCTACCGGTGGGAGACCCGGTGCGTGGCCTACAACAATGTCGTCGCGGTCACGACCAAGAAGATGTACTACCCGCCGACCAGCAACCCGTGGGACATCCCCGGGACCACCGCCACCGCGATGCGCAACACCAGTCATGCCGAGGCGCGGGCCGTGCTGCCGATCCTGATGTCGACGCCGAGCTGACCGGCTGAGCGTCGACCGCAGTCGACCACATCGATGCGGGCGTTCCGGGCCGGCGTCACCGCCGGTGCGGAACGCCCGACCACGCGGGCCGCGACCCACCGCGTGATGGCGATTTCGCAGCTCAGCACCGATGCTGAGCTGATAGCGAGGCGGCCGGCGCTGGTAGCGTGGCGCGATCTTGATCGAAGGGAGAGTCGGGTCGTGCCACGCGTCCTCGTGATCAACCCGCTCGGCATCGACGTGCACAACGAACACGACCGGGAGACGGCGCAGCAGGCGGTCGGCCCGGACACCGAGATCGTGGTCCGCAACCTGCGCGGGGTGCCGCCGAGCGCGTACATCGCCGCCGACGACCTGCTCTACAGCCCGCTGCTCGGCGCGGTGCGCGCCGGCGCCGACGACGGTTTCGACGCGATCGCCGTCGCCTGCGCCTCCGATCCGGCGTTACGCGAGGCGAAGTCGCTGGTCGACGTACCGGTGACCGGGCCGTTCGAGGCGGCCACCCGGATCGCCGCCGCGTACGGCAGGTTCTCGGTCCTCTACCCCGGCGTCGCCTCCGGCCCCAACGAGCAACTGCCGCAGGACGCCAACTGGATACGCCAACTGGCCCGCGAGTATGGCTGCCTGGATCTACTCGCCGGCGCGGCACCGGTGCCGGTGCGACGCCCGCAGCGCGAGGTCACCCCGGGACTGACCGGGGAGGCCTCGCTCGACGAGGCGGCGGCGGTCGGCACCGAGGTACGGCAGCGGATGGCCGAGGCGATCGGCAAGCACGGCCCCGAGCTGGCCCGCCGCGCCTACGTCGACCATGAGGCCCAGGCGATTTTCGTGGCCTGCACCTTCTGGTCCGGGCAGCTCGACGTGCTGCGCGCGGCAGTGCCGGTCCCGGTGATCGACCCCATCCACGCCCTGGCCCGCTACGCCGACCTGCTCGCCCGCACCCGCTGACGTCGCGCCAGCCTGCCAGCCGAGCAGGAACCCTACCCGCAAACTCCCACTCATACGTTCGGCCTGCCCGGGCTTCGTCGGCCGTCCGCAGCGGGCGGCGGTGGAGTGGTGGTGAGTTCGCCGCATTTGGGGCACCAGCGGCTCTTGACCCGGAATGAGAACGGCCCGGCGAGATAGCCGAGCGGTGCGGCGCTGGTGAGTGCACAGATGTACATGGCGTACCTCCTGATTGGTAAACACGCGCTCGGCGCCGACCCACCCGCCGCCCCGACCGAGGGGAGACTCGGCCCTACTGCGGCACAGGACCGAGGCTCACGGTGTGGGGCGTACCGTCGCCTCCCGCGTCCCCCTTCCCGAGTCGGGAGATGACAGCTACGCAGGCCCCCAGACAACCTTGCATCTTCCGTAGACGAAACAAACGAAGGTAGTTACGATACTTTCGAGGAGGCAGGGATCATGGTGGCATCTGCACTGAAGGAAGAGACGTATCTACCCCAGCGCAACGAGCAGCTCGCTCAGGTCCATGACTTCCTGCGGGCTCACGAACAGGCAGGCAGGGGGTCAGCGCTGCCGCGATACTTCCTCGTCGGAGCCACGCCGGGCGATCGGGTGGAGCTGCCCGCCGAGATCTACGCAGCGCTTCGACAGGTAGTTGACGCCTTGCAGCAAGGCTTCGCGGTGACTGTTGCCCCACAGACCTTGACCTTGACCACCCAACAGACGGCCGATCTGCTCGGCATCAGCCGCCCCACGGTGATCAAGCTGCTCGACGAGGGCCAGATTCCGTTCGAACGGGTGGGCACCCACCGCCGTATCCGACTACCTCACCTGCTCGCCTACCGCGAACGCCGCCGAGCCGAGCAGTACGCCGCCCTCGAAGCCACTGCGGTAAGCATCGACGACGAGGAGGACCTGGACAGCGTAATCACTCGACTACGGGCAGCACGCCGGGCGGTCGCACGGCGACGGACCGGACCATCAGAATAGGACGATGTTCGCCGCTCTTTTGGACACTTGCGTGCTGTGGCCGAGCCTACAAAGGGATTTCCTCCTGTCCCTAGCGATCGAAGGTCTGTACCGACCGGTGTGGAACACCGTCATCCTCGATGAGCTGGCGTACGAGGAGCGAGCCAAGCTGATCAACCGAGGCGCGGATGCCAGCACGGCGACCAGGCGGGCCAATCATCTCGTCGCACAGATGCGGCGACACTTCGACGATGCCGAAGTCAACGGATGGGAAGGTCTGGACGGCACGTACGGGCTCCCTGATCCCGACGACGAACATCTGGTCGCCGCCGCCGCCGTTGGCGGTGCCGGTGCGATCGTCACCCACAATCTGCGGGACCTACCGGCCAGCAAGATGCCGTACGGCCTGCAGGTGCTGCCCCCGACCGAGTTTGCGGCGAACACCGTCGCGCTCGACCCCACCCGAGCCTGGGCGGCTCTCACCACGATCGCGGGCCGCTCCGGCAGAACTGGTCAGCCCCGTACCGAGGCACAAATCTTGGACTTGCTCGACTCCCGCTACGGCATGAAGGAAGCGGTAGATCTGATGCTCGAGGCGTCGGCCGGCGGATAGCTGGCCGATACGAACCGTGGACCGACATCTCCATCGATCTGTCCCGCACAGGGTTACCTGGCGACATCACGAATCTGGGAGAAACACCAGCGGTCTCGACGTCGCTCTACACGGAGGACTTCCCGAAAGGGGTCCGCCGATTCGGTACCGAGCTTTGTCTATGTAACTCAGTGTGACGGCCGGGGTGCGGTCAACTCGGACGTGTCGCTTGTGGAGACGGCGACCGGCATCGTCTAGATCATTCGGGTTGTGTGGACTCAAACGATCAACGGCCGGCCGCCGCGTTGCGAGCGTATGACCGGGTTGGACTCCGATCAAGTCGACTGGCTGGTCGAGCAGGTGGACGCGCTGCTGGACTGGGACCTGCCGGTGGGACGGCCGCGGGCGTTGCCGCTGGACACGGCGCTGGTGATGGTGCTGTTCGGGCTGCGGCACAACCTCGCGCCGGACGTGCTCGGTGAGGTGTTCGGCCGCGGCTCGACGACCGTGGAGCGCTACCGGGACGAGGTGGAACCGTTGGTGGACGAGGTGTTGACCCCGTTGTACGAGCGGGTCCGTGACCAGGCCCGTCGGGACGCGGTCCTGGTCGATGGTCTGGTCGTGCCGGTCGGGGAACGCGACGACGTCGACGGGTTGTTCTCCGAGAAGAAGGGCTTCTGCGGGCAGAACGTGCAGGTGGTCGCCAACCTCGCGGGACGGGTGGTCGACGTGGGTGATCCGTGTCCGGGGGGCACGCACGACCGGAAGGCCTTCGACGTCTCCGGGATCGCCGCCCGGTGGGGCGGCCATCACGCCCCGGGCGGGCCCGGGATGATCGGTGACAAGGGCTACCAGGGTGCCGGCATCGCGAGTCCGTACAAGAAGCCCCGGGGTCGGGAGTTGACCGAGGTCCGACGTGCGTGCAACACCGCGCTCAACCGGCTCCGCGCCGCCGTTGAACGCGCGATCGCCCACCTGAAGTGTTGGAAGGTTCTCAAGACCGGATTCCGCAGATCGCTGGAACAGTTCCCCGCCACATTACTTACGGTGACCAAGTTGGAGATCTTTCGCGTTTACGGATTACGTTAAACCGACCTGGAAATAGTTTTGGGAAGCCCTCACGGAACTCGCGCTCGACGCACTGAAGTCGGAATACCAGCTACTGTAGCCAACTCTCCATCAACCCGGGGCTTGACACCACGACAGTCAGACACCCGGCAGGAAGGCCACTGTACGGTCGTCGACGAGCACCGGCGTGCCGGACGAGTACTCCAGGCCGCCGGTGCCGGTGGCGTTCTCGACGCCGATGGTGGCACCGACGCCGCGCTCACCCGCGCTGGCCGGGTCGATCCCGGTGTAGTTGACCTGGATCACGCCCAGCTCACCGAGCACCACCTGGAACGTCATCCGCTCGTCGGGGTCGGCGGCGCGGCGTACGTCCCGCCATTCGACGACGAACTCGCGGAACGGCGCGAAGCCCCGCGTCGCCGTCACCACGCTGGCCTGCCCGTCAACGATCAGGTCGTCCCAGAACGCGGCGACCATCGCATCGGGTCCGCCGACGGTGGGGATGCCGGCCGGTGTCGGATGCGAGCCGCCGGGGTCGGCGAAGGTCAGGATCCCGTTGGTGTCCACCCAGGCCGAGTCGTAGGTCTGGCCGAAAAAGGTGACCGGGAACGGCAGTGCGGTCTCGGTGACCTCGTCGTCACCGGTGAGGGCGAGCGCCGTACCGGACACCGGCGTGAACGGCTGGGTCAGTTCCTGGCAGGAACTGCCGTCCGGGCTGGCCACCGGGGACAGGAACAGCACGACGTCGGCGATATCGGGGACGGTGACCTCCGTGCTGGCGACGGTTCCACAGTCACCACCGCCGGAGCTCGCGGTCACCGTGTACTGCCCCGGGTTGACGTCCGCGAAGCTGAAACCGCCGTCGGCGCCGGTGGATACCTGCCGACCACCCGGCTCCAGGGTGACCGTTACGCCGGCACCGACCGGCATGAAGTCCGTTCCGTACACGGTGCCGGTGACCGGCACGGGTGCGGGCAGCACCTGCAGGGTCACGCTCGTGAGCGGGCTGGTGAGGCCTTCGGCGGTCCGGCTGCCGACGAATACCGGCACGTCACCGAGTGCCGTCGGGGTGACGGACACGGTGACCGAGCCTCCGGGCACGTCCGGCACGGCGTTCTGGTTCAGAATGGCCGAGCCGACGCTGTAGCGGAACTGGGTCACGTTGGTGTCGCCGCCAGCGTCGAAGGTCACCGGGACGGAGGTGCCCAAATCGACACTGGCTCCGTCGGGCAGACTGACCTGGGGCGCGAACGGGCGGGCCTGCTCGCCGATCTCCGATGTGGAGAGCGCTCGCTGGTAGACGCGGACGTCGTCGAGCTGGCCGAAGAACTGGTCGGTGGCCGCGCCGGCCCGGAGCGCCTGCCCGACGGTCACCGGCCCGGTGGCGGCGACGCTGCCGGCGAGAGTGGCGGTCGCGTTCTGCCGAACGCCGTTGACGTGCAGCTGCATCGCGCCGGAGGGGTTGTGGTAGGTCGCCGCGAGGTGGGTCCACCGGCCGGGGACGGCTGCGGTGTCGGAGTCCACGCTGATCAGCGTGGCGGCGGCGGAGTCGCCGTCGGCCATCGTGAAGCGCCACCGGTCGGCGGTCGCGTCGTAGCCGATTGCGGCGACCGAGGTGGTGCTGCCGTCGACCGTGACGACGGTCTGTGCGGTGCCGGCCGCATCGAGTTTGGCCCACGCCGACAGGGTGAAGGTCAGGTCGGTACGCAGGGTGAGCGCGGCAGCGGTCGTCGGGTGCGGCCAGGTGACCGGTCCAGTGGTGGCCGCGTGGTCGCCGGCTGAGGTCAGTGACAGGGCGGGACTGCTCCGTCCTGGCGCGGTGGTGGCTCCGACGACGGTGAGGGGGTTACCGTTGCCGGTGTCGTCGTCGCCGACGGCACCACCGTCGTCGAAGCCCCAGTGCGCGGCCGGCGCGTTGCCGCTGGCGACCCGGAACTCATACTCCACCACCGTGGAAACCAGCCCTGCCTGGTCCTTCGACCAGACCCGCAAGGTGTTGAAGCCGTCTCTGCTCGGCTGGAGCTCGAGCGTGGCAGAGCCGTCGGCGGCGGCCGGCACCACCGGCGCGGAGCCGGGGCCGATGCCGCTGTCGAGGGTGTAGGCGTAGCCGACGATGCCGGTGGCGTCGGCCGGCGGGCTGATCGTGAAGATTCCCGGGATACCGACCCCGCCGACCGGCGGCTGGTTGGGTGCCATCGGCGGATAGTCGGCCGAGGTGACCGCCGACGGGGGCTGTGGTGCGACGACGTCCACGGTGAACCGGCACGGCGCCGACCAGCCCCCGGTCGACGTGCCGTCGCTGGTGCGCGCGCGGAGCAGGTAGGACGCGCCGTGCTCCAGCGCCGCTGCCGTCGGCACCGTAGCGGAGGCGAAGGACGGATTGCCGGTGCTCTGCTGCACCTGCTGCATGGTGTGCGGGGGCTGACCGACCCGCCGCCAGGAGAACGTGGTGGTGAGCGACTGCTGACCGGCGTCCGCGTCGCTGGCGCGGGCGGCGAACGTCGGTGTCGTCGTGAGCGTCCAGACTCTGCCGGCGCCCGGCTCGCAGGCGCGGCCGTGCACGGTGAGCTGTGTCGGGCGGTCTGGTGCCTGGTTGGCTGCGGCGACCGCTGGTGCGGCCGGCACCAGGGTGACCACCAGCAGGGTCGCCACGCCAGCAGCGAGGCGAGGCGGCCAACCCGACAGTCCCTTGAGTACCCGGTCTGCGTCGAACGTCAACTGGCGCCTGCCGTACGGCACGTCCACCCCCGCGATGTGTAAATGTGACTGCTGGAGCAGCCTAGCCACCGGACACCAGCTTCCGTCAATCCCGTTCTCCGCAGGATTTCACGTCAAGGATGACGATCGACACGCTGTGTAGTCAAGCTCGCGGTCGGCAGGTGTCCGCTCGTCAGGGTGCGCATTAGCCGTCTACGACGTCCGGTCGGGGTTCCGGTTGGGGCAGTTAGTTCGATACCATTGAACAAGAATCGGCGCGGCCCGGCGGGCGGTCCGCGCGGGGGTCACGGGAGGTCCGGTGCGCAGGTCTGATCGCGTCGTCGCCGACGGCGACGCACGCCAGGATCTGGTCGGCGCCCGGATGCGCCAGTTCCGCAAGGAGCAGGGGCTGACCCTGCGCGGTCTGGCCAGCCGCGCGAACCTGTCGATCGGGTTCCTGTCCCAGGTCGAGCGGGGTGTCTCGTCGATCGGGCTGACCGCGCTCAACAGCGTCGCCGCCGCCCTGGACCGGCCGGTCGCCGAGTTCTTCAGCGCGGAGCCGACCGAAACCGCCGAGGACCCGCAGGGCAGCCTGCCGGTGCACTTCACCCTCACCCGGGCCGACAACGGCGCCACCGAGTACGTCTCCGGTCAGCAGACCTACCGGATGCTCTCCGACCGTGGCCCCAACCTGGTGCTGGAGCCGATGCTGGTGCACATCGCGCCGGGCGGGCGTCGCGAGGAGGCGTACGGGCACTTCGGCGAGGAGTTCGCCTACGTGGTCAGCGGCGAGCTGCTGTACGAGGTCGACGGGGTGGAGCACCGGCTCTACCCGGGCGACAGCCTGCACCTGCGGTCCAGCACCCCGCACCGGTTGTACAACGACACCGACCAGGTGACCACCGTCGTGTCGGTGGTCACCCCACGGCTGTTCTGACCGCCGCACTGCCCACTAGTGGGCAACATGTTCACTGACACGTAATAATTTCGGGCCGGTTGACCGGGTCCGGCCCGTCACCGGCCCGGGACCCGGTCCAGGAAGCGGTCCACCTGCGTCATCGTCGCCTGCCAGATCGGCGCGGCCGGGTCGATCACCGAGAAGTGGTCGCCCGGCTGCTCCAGCCAGCCCGGGTCTTCACCGGCGGCCCGCGCCGCCGCCACGTACCGGCGGTTGAAGTCGATCAGGTCCAGGTCGTCGCCGGCACCCTGGACGATCAGCTGTGGCACCCCGACCGGCAGCCGGGCCATCGGATCCGAGGCGGCGTACACCTGCGGCACGGTGTCGCGGTCACCGCCGAGCGCGGCGGCTACCGCGCCGGTGCCGACCTGCCGCCGGTCCCCTTCGGCCAGGTCCAGCACCCCGGCCAGGGAGACCGCCAACGCCACCGGCACCGGACCGCCGTCGGCGGCCAGCCGCAGCGCCAACTGCCCGCCGGCGGAGTGGCCGAACACCGCGACCCGGTCCAGGTCGAGCAGACCGTCCGGCACCGCGCCACCGGTCAGCTCCGGCAGGTTGGCCAGCACCGCCAGACCGGTCGCCACGTCGGCGGTGGTGGCCGGCCAGCCGTGCCGGTCCGGCCGGCGGTACTCCAGGTTCCACGCCGCGTAACCCCGGTCGGCCAGGTCGACGGCGAGCGCGTCCATCAGGTCCGCCGCCCAGATCGACCGCCAGAAGCCGCCGTGCAGCAGCACCGCCACCGGCAGCGGCCCGGCGGACACACCAGGCGCATCGGCCGGTAGCCGCAACTCGCCCCACTGCTCCGGGTCCGGGCCGTACGCGATCCGTCGCGCCGGGCGGCGCAGCCGGTGCACGGCGTGCCGGATCGCCCAGGCCAGCCCCCACACTCCCCGGCCGGACAGGTGGACCGAGCCAGGACCGGTCGGCTGCGGGTCGGTCACCTGCGGGTCGTAGTGGACGGTGCGGCCTGCCCAGCGGCCGTCGGCGGTCAGCAGCGCCCGTACCGCCGGGTCCGGGCCGGGCAGCAGCACCACCGCGCGCCCGCCGACGCTGCCGACCCCGTCGAGCAGGCCGCGAACCTCGTCGGCGTCGGCGGCGACCACGAAGTCCCCGACCACGCCGAGGCCGGCCGCTTCGGCGACGACCAGGCCCCGCAGCAGTTCCGGGTCGACGGTCAGCCCCGGGCCGGCGACGACGAGTACACCGTCGACTGTCATCGGGAAACCTCCCTACGTAGCAGCGGCAGCACCGCGCTGCCGAGCAGCTCCACGCCACGGTCGTCGGTGAGCCCGTGCGGGGTGCCGAACTCGACCCGACGCACCCCGGCGTCGATCAGCGCCTGCGCCTGGGCGGCGACCTGCTCTGGGGTGCCGGAGAAGGCGAACCGGTCCAGCAGGTCGTCGGGCACCAGCCGGCCGGCGTCGACGTCGCGTCCGGCCGCCACCAGCGACTTGACCTGCGCCAGCAGCTCGTCCGGCACGGTGACGGTCGGATCCAGGTCGGCGACCACCGCCAGGTACATCGCCACCTCGGTGCGGGCCTTCGCCCGGGCCGCCGCGCCGTCGGTGTCCACCACGGTCACCGCGCCGAACACGATGCCGACGTCGTCGACGGACCGACCGGCGGCGTCGGCGCCGGGACGCAGCCGGTCGCGGATCACCGGCACCATGTCCGGGTTGGCGCTGCCGCCGACCTTGATCTCGTCGGCGATCCGGCCGGCGAGCGCGGCACCCCGTGGCCCCCACGCGCCGAGCAGCAGCGGCGGGTCCGGGCGGTGCACCGCGTACCGCAGGGCGGTGTCCGGGGCCAGCCGGAACACCTTGCCGTCGAACCCGGACCGGTCGCCGCGCAGCAACCGGCGGATCACCTCGGCGGCCTCGGCGAGCACGGTCAGCGGGCGCGGCTGCTCGATGCCGACCGCGCCGAGCCAGGTGCCGCGGGCCAGCCCCAAATAGGCCCGCCCGTGCGAGGCCAGGTCGAGCGCGGCGAGCTGGCCGGCGATCTCGTACGGCGCCATCGAGTACGGGTTGAGGCAGGCGGTGCCGAGCCGGACCCGATCGGTGGCGGCGGCCATCTCCAGCAGCGGGAAGATCGGCGGCTGGTACATCAGGTCACCGAAGACGCTCAGCACGTCGAAGCCGTGCGCCTCGGCAGCACGGGCCAGCCGGGCGTAGTCGCCGGCGCGTTTGTCGCTCTGCAGGCCGAGTCCAATTTCCACAGCCACGCGAACCTCCGATGATTCAGGTCAGGTCGGCCGAGTTCATCCGCCGCTTGCAGGTCCGTTCGACCCGCATGACCAGGCCCTCCTCCGGGTCCGGGCAGGCGAACAGGGTGTCGCGTTCCAGCCAGTCCCCCGGCGGCATGTCGCGCTGCTTGGCGGCCAGGAACGGCAGTACCGACGCGAGCGCGTACACGCAGAAGTGTTTCCCTTCCGGGATCTTCAGGTGTGCGCTGTCGGTGAGGTCGAAGTGGTCGCCGACGGCCATCCCGCAGACCGACCGGCCGGTGATCCGGTCCACGCTGACCCGCAGGTCGTAGACCTCCATGTCGCCGCCGTCGGTCAGGTCGCCGCCGTCGGTGCCGACATTCTGATCGCTCATGACTGCTCCCTCGGGTCGATCCGGACGATGATCTTTCCGGTGGTACGCCGGTCGGCCAGGTCGGCGAGCGCGGCCGGGGTGCCGGCCAGGTCGACGACCCGGTTCACCGGGGGCCGGACCGCGCCGGCCGCGATCAGATCGAAGATCCGCTGGTACGCCTGGGCGACCGCGTCCGGCCGGGTCCACGGGTACGTCGAGCCCCAGGAGAGCCCGATCAGAGTGTGGTTGCCGGCGATCAGCCGCATCGGGTCCACCGGTGGCGGGTTGCCGCCGGCCGCACCGACCGCGACGAGCCGGCCCTCGAACGCCAGGCAGTCCAGTGACCGGGTGAACACGTCCCCGCCGACCGGGTCGACGATCACGTCCGCGCCGGCACCGCCGGTGGCGTCGCTTACCGCCGCGACGAAGTCGCCGGCCAGGTAGTCGACGGCGACGTCGGCGCCGTTGTCGCGGCACAGCGCGGTCTTCGCCGGCCCGCCGGCGGTGCAGATCACCCGAGCACCGCGGGCGGCGGCCAGCTGGGTGGCGGCGATGCCGACGCCACCGGCTCCGGCGTGCACCAGCACCGTCTCACCAGGTTGGACCACGGCGCGGTCCAGCGCGAACCAGGCGGTCTGGTAGGTGACCGGGACGGCGGCGGCGACGACCGGGTCGATGCCCGCCGGACGCGGTACGGCGAGCGCCGCGTCGATGGTGACGGTCTCACCGAGCGCCCCGTGCGGCAGCGCCGGGCAGGCCACCACGTCGGTGTCGGCGAGCGCTTCGGCACCGGTGCCGGTGGCCACGACCCGGCCGGCCAGTTCGACGCCGGGGGTGAACGGCGGCGCCGGGCGGACCGGGTAGCTGCCCCGGCAGAGCATCACGTCGAGGAAGTTCAGCCCGACCGTGGCGACGGCG
The DNA here is from genome assembly GCF_048060315.1 of Micromonospora sp. LOL_013. NCBI lineage: Bacteria > Bacillati > Actinomycetota > Actinomycetes > Micromonosporales > Micromonosporaceae > Micromonospora > Micromonospora sp. LOL_013. The sequence continues at coordinate 103,824 of NZ_JBHMIQ010000016.1, read as the reverse complement.
ATCCGGACCTGGCCGGGGCCGGGTGGTGGATCCTCGGGCAGGTCGGCGACGGTGAGCACCTGGTCGGGTTCGCCGTACCCGGTGGCGACGAGGCGTCTCATGCCGGGCCGCCGGCCGGTTCGAGCGCCGGTTCGCGGGCCGGTCCCGCCGGGTGGCGGACCAGTTCGGAGTGGTGGTGCACGATCCGCCAGCCGTCGCCGGTGCGGCGCAGCACGTCGGTGACCCGGCTGTGTTCGGCCGGGCCGCCGCCGGCCGGCACCGCGACCAGCACGTAGCGGGCCACCGCGGCGTCGCCCCACACGTCGATCCGCAGGTCCTCGGGGGCCAGCCGGTCCAGCACCGGCCGGGCCCCGGCGGCGTCGCGCCGCTCCCGGTAGGCGTCCAGCTGGTCGCGGGTGCGCAGCGGGCCGGGCAGATGGGTCTCCCAGGTGGTCACGTCGGCGTGCAGGTGCCGGTCGAAGCGGACCCTGTCGCCGGCGAGGAACGCGTCGTACATGTCGCCGATCGCGGCCGCGATCTCGGCGGTCTCCTGCTCGGACATTCTGCTCCTCACGTCGTTCACCAGGCGGTCCAGCCGGCGCGGTCGTCGCGGACCACCCGGCCGCCGGACATCACCCAGCGCACGCCCCGGAACGCCGACGTGTCGGCGACCGGGTCGGCGTCCATCGCCACCAGGTCGGCGTACTTGCCGGTCTCGACGGTGCCGAGGTCGGCCTCGGCGCCGAGCCAGCGGACCGGGCCGAGAGTGCCGGCGTACAGGGCGCGGGCCGGGCCGATGCCGCTCTCCGACAGGTACTCCAGCTCCCGCACCGAGGCGTTGGTGCCCTCGAAGGACCAGAACGGCGGCATGTCGCTGCCGAGCAGTACCTCCACCCCGGCGGCCAGGGCCATCGCGTAGCTCTCCAGGTGCTGGGGTCCGGCACCGAGCGACCGGCACTGCATCCACTGCGGTACGCCGAGTTCGTCGAAGAACTCCTTGCACCGGGTGACCAGCAGGGTCGGTACCAGGGCGGTTCCGCGCCGCGCCATCCGCGCGGCCACCTCCTCGGTGAGCTGGTAGCCGTGTTCGACGCAGTCCAGGCCCAGCTCGACAGCTTCACCGATGACCGGTGCCGGGCCGGCGTGCGCGGTGACCTTGCGGCCCCAGGCGTGCGCGGTGTCGATGACGGCGGCCATCTCGTCCGGGAACAGCTGCCGGGTGTGGATCGACTCGTGTTCGCCGGCGATCCCGCCGGAGATCATCACCTTGATCAGGTCGGCGCCGGCCCTGATCTGGCTGCGCACGCCGCGCCGGAACCCGTCGGCCCCGTCGCATTCCAGGGTGTCGGTGCTCTCGTGGCCGTGCCCGCCGGTGCAGACCAGCGCCCGGCCGGCGGTGAAGATCCGTGGCCCGGTGACCCGGCCGGCGGTGATCGCCCGGCGCAGCGCGAAGTCGGCATGGTCCTTCTCAGCCACGCAGCGAACCGTGGTCACCCCGCAGAGCAGGGTGCGCCGGGCCCCGTCGGCCATGTAGAGAGCCAGCTCGTGCGGGGTCAGGTCCTTGACGCTCTGCCCGCCGGCACCGGGCAGCGACAGCGACAGGTGGGTGTGCATGTTGGTCAGCCCGGGCGTAAGGTACGCACCGCCGAGGTCAACCTCGGTGACGTCGGCCTCGGCGCGGGCGGCGGCGGTCACCTCGGCGGCCGGGCCAACGGCGGCGATCCGGTCGCCGCGTACCCAGACGGCGGCGTCGGTGACCGGGCCGACGCCGTCGAGGACGCGGGCGTCGACGACGGTGCAGTTGGTCAGCACGGTGTCGACCGGTTCGCGGTGGGTGGCGGCGCTCATGCCGGCGTCCGGTCAGCGGGATTGGTCATCGCGGGCCTTTCTGCGGGTGCGGGGACGGGTACGCCGTAGACGTCGCGGGCGGCCGCCGGTGACACGTAGCCTTCGGCGACGTCTTCGCGAACCGCCTCGGGGTCGCGGTCGCGCGGGTCGCCGTGCCCGCCGCCACCGGCGGTGAGCAGGGTGACCCGGTCACCGGGGGCGACCGGCGTGCGTTTCGTGCTGACCCGTCGTTCCCGGTCGGTGCCGGGGTGCACGACCACCTGGATCGGGTCCGGCTGCCCGCCACCGTCCAGCGCCCACGGCGCCGACCTGGTCTTCTTCACCACGGACAGGAACTCGCCGGCGGTGGTGAACCGGATGTCGCGGCGCAGCCCGGGTCCGCCCCGGTGCCGGCCGGCGCCGCCGGAATCGGTGCGGATCTCCAGCCGTTCGAAGAACATCCCGGTCCGGGCTTCGAGCACCTCGACCGGGGTGTTGCGGGCCTGGGTCTGGCACAGGTGGTTGGCCGGGCCGATGCCGTCGTGGTCGGGCGAGGCACCCCAGCCGACCGGGTCGTTGTTGCTGACCGCGTAGAGCTGCCCGGTGTCGGGGTGGGTGCCGACCATCATGAACCCGGGCACGTCGCCACCGGACGAGGCGGCCAGCCGGTCCGGCATGCCCTGGGCCAACGCCCGGTAGATCAGCTCCATCGCCACCGTGCCGGTCCACTGGGTGAACGTGGCGGCCGGGTAGACGGCGTGAAACAGGCTGCCTGGTTCGGCGACCACCCGCAGCGCGGTGAAGTGCCCGGCGTTGGTCTGCTCGGTCGGGGTGGTGAGCGCCTTGAACGCGACCCGGGCGGTGGCGATGGTCGATCCGTACGGCAGGTTCACCGGTCCGGCGACGGCGGGTGACGATCCGGTGAAGTCCACCGTGCAGGTGCCGTCGGCGATGGTGACGGTGACCTGCATCTTGATCGGCTCGTCGGTGATGCCGTCGTCGTCGAGCCAGTCGACGGCGGTCCAGCAGCCCTGCGGCAGCGCGGCGATCGCGTCGGCGGTGGATGCCTGCGCGGCGGCGATCGCGGTGTCGACGACCGTGGTCACGGTGGCCGGGCCGAACCGTTCGACCAGCTCGATCAGCCGGCGCTCACCGGTGCGCAGCGCCGCGACCTGGGCGTGCAGGTCGCCGATGACCAGTTCCGGCATCCGCGAGTTGAAGCGGATCAGCTCGATGATCTCGGGCACCGGCTCGCCCCGGCGGAACACCTTGGTGCCGGGGAAGATGACGCCTTCCTGGTGCATGTCGGTGGAGTCGAGCACGTAGCCCGGGTCCTTCGCGCCCAGGTCCATCCAGTGCGCCCGCACGCACAGGAACCCGATCAGCGTGCCGTCCCCGGCCGGCCCGTCGCCGCCGGCACCGGCCGGCTCCGGCAGGAAGACCGGGGCGAACAGGGTGGCGTCGTAGGCGTGCGCCGCGTTCCAGTACGGGTAGTTCAGCAGCACCACGTCACCGGGGTGCAGGTTCTCCCGGCCGACGTACTCGACGCCCTTGCGGATCGAGTAGTCGTTGGCGCCGAGGAACCGGCTCAGCCCGGTCGACTCGGCGACCAGCCGCAGCCGGGCGTCGTAGATGGAGATGCCGAAGTCGTACACCTCGTAGATGACCGGGTTGAACGCGGTGCGTACCAGCGCGGAGCGCATCTCCTCGGCGGCGGCCACCAGGTAGCTACGCACCACCTCGGTCGCCGCGCCATCCACAGTGGCATTGTCAGTCATCGACCTCGACCCCGTACACCTCGCGGGCGGCGGCCGGTGACACGTAGCCTTCGGCGACGTCTTCGCGGACCGCCGCCGGGTCGCGCCGGCGCGGGTCGCCGTGCCCGCCGCCACCGGCGGTGAGCAGGGTGACCCGGTCACCGGGCACCACCGGTGTCCGTTTCGTGCTGACCCGGCGTTCCCGGTCGGTGCCCGGGTGCACGATCACCTGGTTCGGGTCCGGCTGCCCGCCACCGTCGAGCGCCCACGGCGCCGACTTCGTCTTCTTGATCACCGACAGGAACTCGCCCGGGGTGACGAACCGGATGTCGCGCCGCAGCCCCACGCCGCCCCGGTGCCGGCCGGCGCCGCCGGAGTCGGTGCGCATCTCGAACCGTTCGAAGAACATCCCGGTCCGGGCCTCGAGCACCTCGATCGGGGTCATCCGGCCGGTGCTGCCGGAGACGTGGGTGGCGGCGTTCATCCCGTCGTGCTCCCGGGTGCCGCCCCAGCCGACCGGGTCGTTGTTGCTGACCGCGAAGAGCTGGCCGGTGTCCGGGTGGATGCCGACCATCATGAACCCGGGCACGTCGCCGCCGGACGAGGCCGGCAGCCGGTCCGGCATGCCCTGGGCGAGTGCCTTGAGGATCAGCTCGACGGCGACGATGCCGGTCCACAGGGTGAACGTCGGCTGCGGGTAGACGGCGTGGAACAGGCTGCCCGGCTCGGCCCTGACCCGCAGCGGCGCGATGGTGCCGGCGTTCGACGGCTGGTCCGGTGAGGTCAACGACTTGAGGATCACCTTGCAGATCGCCTCGGTGGCCCCGTACGGCATGTTGATCGGGCCGGGCACCGCCGGTGACGAGCCGGCGAAGTCGACGGTGAAGGTGCCGTCGGCGATGGTGACGGTGACCTGCATCTTCACCGGATCCTCGGTGATGCCGTCGTCGTCGACCCAGTCGGTGGCGGTCCACGAGCCCTGCGGCAGGGCGGCGAGGGCGGCCCGGCTGCGGGCCTCGCCGTCGGCGATGATCGCGTCGACGGCGGCGGCCACCGTGGGCCGGCCGAACTTGGCCAGGATCTCCAGCAACCGCCGCTCACCGGTACGCAGCGCGGCGATCTGGGCGTGCAGGTCACCGAGGACCTCGGCCGGCATCCGCGAGTTGAAGCGGATCAGCTCGATGATCTCGGGCACCGGCTCGCCCCGGGAGACCACCTTGGTGCCAGGAAAGATCAGCCCTTCCTGGTGCATGTCGGTGGAGTCGAGCACGTAGCCCGGGTCCTTCGCGCCCAGGTCCATCCAGTGCGCCCGGACGCAGAGGAACCCGACCAGGTCGCCGTCGGCGTCCGGGTCGGCGTCGGCCGGGTCCGGCATGAACACCGGGGCGAACAGGGTGGCGTCCGAGGCGTGCGCCGCGTTCCAGTACGGGTAGTTGAGCAGCACGATGTCGCCGCGGTGCAGGTTCTCCCGGCCGACGTACTCGACGCCCTTGGCGAGCGAGAAGTCGTTGGCGCCGAGGAAGAACGTCAACCCGGTCGCCTCGGCGATCAGCCGCAGGTCGGCGTCGTACATCGACATGCCGAAGTCGTGCACCTCGTAGATCACCGGGTTGAACGAGGTACGGATCAACGTGGCCCGCATCTCCTCGGCGGCGGAGATCAGGTAGCTGCGCACCACCTCGGCGGTGGCTCCGTCCAGCGTGGTCACTTCGCCTCCTCCAGGGTCACCAGCAGGTAGCCGTGCGGGTCGACCTCGACGTGCTGCCCGCTGGGCACCACCGTGGTGGAGGTGCCCTCGTCGACCAGGGCCGGCCCGGCGAACCGGTCCCCCGGCGCCAGCTTCGCCCGGTCGTAGACGGCGAACGACGCCACCTCGCGGGTGCCGAAGTCGAAGGCGTCGCGGCGGCCGAGCAGCGCCCGGGTCGGGTCGCCGTCGCCGGCCGGCGGGCGGACCAGCTCCGGGCGGGTGGTCCGGCCGATGCCGCGCACCCGCAGGTTGAGGATCTGCAGCCGGTTGCTCATCGCGTGGCCGTACCGGGTGCGGTGCAACTCCTCGAACGCGGCCCGGACCGCGTCGCGGTCCAGCTCGGCGCCGACGGTGACGATCAGGGTGTGTTCCTGGCCGAGGTAGCGCAGCTCCAGCTGGCGTTCCAGCACCGCCGAGCCGGCGTCGACGCCCTGCTCCACCAGGGAGCCGACCGCCTCCGCCTCGACCTCGACGAACATCGCCTCCAACGCGGCCAGGTCGACGCTGCCCTCCGGCGCGTCGGCGTCCAGGGTGGCCAGCACCGTCCGGGAGAAGTCGTCGACGATGTCGGCCGACAGCATCCCCCAGGCGGAGAAGCCGGACGGGGCGAACGGCACCACCACCTCCCGGATGCCCATTTCGCGGGCCAGCAGCGGGGCCAGCAGCGGGCCGGCGCCACCGAAGGCGAGCAGCGAGAAGACCCGGGGGTCGTGGCCGCGTTCCACGGTGATCTGCCGGACCGCGCCGACGGTGCGGGCCAGCAGCACGTCGTAGACGCCGGCCGCGGCGGCGGTCGGGCTCAGCCCCAGCGGGGTGGCGATCTGCTCGTCGAGCGCCGCCTGCGCCGCCTTGGCCTGCAACCCCATGGTGCCAGCGAGGAACCGGTCCGGGTCGACGTAGCCGAGCACCACCGAGGCGTCGGTGACGGTCGGCCGCTGCCCGCCCCGGCCGTAGCAAACCGGCCCCGGATCGGCGCCGGCGCTCTGCGGCCCCACCTTCAGCAGCCCTCGGTCCAGCCAGGCGATGGAGCCACCGCCGGCGCCGATGGTGCGGATGTCGTACGTCGGGATCAGCAGCGGGAAGTGCTCCAGCTGCGCCTCGTACGCGGCGACCGGGCTGCCCGCCTCGATCACGCAGGCGTCCAGCGACGTCCCGCCGATGTCGAAGGTGAGCAGGTTGTCCCGGCCCAGCGCGCCAGCCAGGTAGGCGGCGCCGACGATGCCGCCGGCCGGGCCGGACAGCACGGTGTGCGTCGGCGACTTCTTGGCCGTCGTCGAGGTCATCGACCCGCCGCCGGAACGCATGATCAGGAACCGGCCGGTGAAGCCCCGGTCGGCCAGCCCGGACTCCAGTTCGTCGACGTAGCGTTCGAAGATCGGCCGGATGTACGCCTCCAGCACGGTGGTGCTGGTCCGCTCGTACTCGCGGTGCTCGCGCACGATGTCCGTCGACACCGAGACGCTGACCTGCGGGTACGCCTCGCGGATGAGCGCGGCGGCGGCGCGTTCGTGGCTGGGGTCGATGAACGAGTGCAGGAAGCAGACCGCGATCGACCCGACCCCGTGCTCCTCGACCAGGGTGCGGGCGGCCGCCCGGACACTGTCCGGGTCGAGTTCGGTCACCACCCGACCCTGGTAGTCCAGCCGGCCGGTCACCCCGGCGGTGTACCGCCGTTTGACCAGGCTCTCCGGCCGCTCGTACTGGAAGTCGTACATGTGGTCGGCGGGCACATTGCCCCGGCCGAGCAGGAAGACGTCCCGGAAGCCCTCGTTGGTGATGATGCCGGTGGCCCCGCCCCGGCGCTCCAGCACGGCGTTGAGCCCCAACGTGGTGCCGTGGATGAACAGCTCCACCTCGGACAGGTCGGTGCCGAGCGCGGTCACCGCGTCGAGCACCCCCTCCCAGGGGCGGGCCGGGGTGGTCGACGCCTTACGGAACCGGACCTGGTTGGTACGGGTGTCCAGCTCCATCGCGTCGACGAAGGTGCCGCCGATGTCGACGGCGAGCCGGATGTGCGGTGCGGGCATCGTCTCAGGTCACCTTTCGGATGCGGTCAGCAGGTCGGGGATCTCCGGGGCCCGCCAGCAGGCCGCCCGGCTGCGCCCGTACGGCAGCAGCTGCTGTTCCTCTGTGCGGCACCGGCCGGTGACGAACGGGCAGCGGGCGGCGAGCGGACAGCCGGCGGCGGCGTCGGTCTCGTCGAGGTCCTTGAGCAGGTCGACCCGGCCGCCGCCGAACCCGGCGCCGAGACTCGGCGCGCTGGACAGCAACGCCCGGGTGTACGGGTGCGCCGGGCTGGTGAAGACTTCGTCGACCGGTCCTTCCTCGACGATCCGGCCCAGGTAGAGCACGATCACCCGGTCGGCGAAGCCGCGTACCGTGGCCAGGTCGTGGGAGATGAACACGCTGCCCCGGTCCCGGTCGGCGGCGACGTCGCGGATCACTTCGAGGATCTGCGCCTGCACGGTGACGTCCAGCGCCGACGTCGGCTCGTCGAAGACGATCAGGTCGGGGTCGCCGACCAGGGCACGGGCGATGCCGACCCGCTGCGCCTGCCCGCCGGAAAGTTCATGCGGGCGGCGGGCGAGGATCGACCGGTCCAGCTCCATCCGGTCCAGCGCGGCACCGACCCGTTCGGCCCGCTGCGGCGCCGGTACGCCGAGCGCGCGCAGCGGTTCGGCGATGGCGTCCGCGACGGTGCGGCGCGGGCTGAGCGCGCCGAACGGATCCTGGAACACCATCTGGGCGCGGGTCCGCAGGGTGCGCAGCGCCCGGCCGCGCAGCTCGGCCATCCGGGCGCCACCGATTTCCACGGTGCCGCTGGCCGGCTCGACCAGCCCGAGGATCAGCTTGGCCAGGGTCGACTTGCCGCAGCCGCTCTCCCCGACCACGCCGAGGGTTTCGCCGGCGGCGACGGTCAGGTCGACGCCGCGCAGCGCGTGGTGCCCGCCGCGGCCGAACCGGCTGCGGTAGACCATATGCGCGTCGTCGATGCGCAGCACCGTCCGCTCGGCGGCACCGGCCCGCTCGGCGTCGACCCGCGGTGCGGTGCCAGGCGACGCGGTGCCCACCGACGTGTCGACGACGGCCGGATCGGTGACCAACGGCCCGGTCTGCGGGTGGAAGCAGGCCAGCGTCCAACCGGCCGTACCGCCGACGGCAGTACGGTCCGACGCGACGCGGTCCGACGCTGCTGCCGGCACGGCGCCGGTCGGCGGACGCTGCGCGGCGCAGCGGTCGGTGGCATGCGCGCACCGGGAGACGAACGGGCAGTCGCCGGGCGGGGCGGTCAGCAGCGGCATCCCGCCGCCGGTGGCCCGGACCGGGCGGCCGTCCACGTCGGGCACCGAGGCGAGCAGCGCCCGGGTGTACGGGTGGGCCGGGGCCCGCAGCACCTGCGCCGCCGGCCCGCTCTCCACGACGGTGCCGGCGTAGAGCACCACCACCCGGTCGCAGACCTCGGCGATCGAGGCCAGGTCGTGCGAGATGAGCAGCACCCCGCGCCGGTCGGCGTCGGCCGCGTGGCGGAACTGGCGGAGGATCTCCCGGGCCAGGGTGACGTCCAGGCCGGTGGTCGGTTCGTCGGCGATCAGCAGGCCGGGCGCGCAGCCGGTGGCCAGGGAGATCATCACCCGCTGCGCCATCCCGCCGGACAGTTCGTGCGGGTACGCGTCGAGCCGCCGCTGCGGGCTGCGGATACCGACCGCCGCGAACAGTTCCCGGGCCGTCTGGCGGGCCTGCTGCCGGGTCATCCCCTGATGGGTGGTGAGCCGGTCGGTCAACTGCCGACCGACGGTACGGGTGGGGCTGAGCGCGCCGCGCGGGTTCTGGAAACAGATCGCCGCGCCGTGGCCGCGGTGGCGGCGCAGCTGCTCCGGGTCGAGCCGCAGCACGTCGACCGGGCCGCCGGTGTTGCCGGCACCGTCCCCCGGCCCGCCGCCGGGGTCGGCGGTGGCGTCACTGCTGACGTCGCCGCCGTGGAAGCGGACCCGGCCGGTGGCCTGCGCGCCGCCGGGCAGCAGGCCGACGATCGAGCGGGCCACCATGGACTTGCCGCCGCCGCTCTCGCCGACCAGGCCGACCACCTCGCCCCGGTCGACGTGCAGGCCGACCCCGCTGAGCGCGGCGACCTGCCGACCGGGCCGGCGGATCAGCACCGACAGGTTCTCGATGGCGAGCAGGTCCCGGGTGATCGTCGTCGGGTCCATCGCGGTCACCGCCGTTTCGCTTCCGCGCGTTCCTGCAGCCCTTCGCCGAGCAGGCTGAAGCCGAACACGCTGATCAGCAGGAACAGGCCGGGCGGCACCGAGGTCCACCAGCGGCCGGCGACCACGTCCGGTGAGCCGAGACTGATCATCGACCCCCATTCGGCGGTCGGCACCGAGATGCCCAGCCCGAGGAAGGACAGTCCGGCCAGGGTGAGCATCGCCCAGCCGCAGCCCAGCGGGGCGATCACCCGGACCGGGGTGAGGCTGTTCGGCAGCACGTGCCGCCAGAGCACGCCGAGGTGCGACGCGCCGGAGGTGACGGCGGCGTCAATGAACGGCAGTTCGCGTACCGAGCGGACCTCGGCCCGCACCAGCCGGGCGTAGCCGGGGGCGTTGACCAGGGCGATGGTCAGGATCAGGTTGACCGTGCCGCCGCCGAGCAGGGCGGCCACCGCCAGGGCCAGGATGAAGGTGGGAAACGCCTGGAAGATGTCGAGTAGCCGCATCAGCACGTCGTCGATCCAGCCGCCGAAGTAGCCGGCGACCAGGCCGAGGGTGGTGCCGGCGAGCACGGCGAGGGCGACCGCGGCGACCGCGATGCCCAGGTCGAGCCGGCCGGCGTGCAGCAGCCGGCTCCACACGTCCATCCCGTTGATGTCGGTGCCGAGCGGGTGGCTGCCGTCGGGCGGCAGCAGGGTGCCGGCCGGGTCGATTTCCTGCGGGCCCCAGGACGACAGCAGCGGCGCGGCGATCGCGGCCAGCGCCACCACGGCGAGGATCGTCGCGCCGACGGAGATCAGGACGGTGGCGAACCGGCCGCCCCGGGCGGTGCCGGTGGCCACCACCGGGGCGGCGGCGTCGGCGCTGTCCGCCGGTCCGCCGGCCGCGCGCAGGTCAACCATCAGATCTTCACTCTCGGGTCGAGGATCGAGTGCACCACGTCGGCGATCAGGAAGACGAGGACGTAGCAGACCGCGATGAGCAGCACGGAGGCCTGCACCACCGGGAAGTCGCGGTAGAGCAGCCCGCGCAGCGCCCACTGGCCGAAGCCCTGCCACGAGTAGACGTACTCGATCAGCACGGTCGACCCGATCGCGGTGCCGAAGACCAGGGCTGCCAGCGACGGCAGCCGAACCAGGGCGGAGCGCACCAGGTAGCCGCGGCGCAGCAGCCGGTCGCGCAACCCGTGCGCGGCGGCGGCGGTGTATGCCTCGGAGTGCAGCACCTCCAGCGCGGAGGCGCGCACACTGCGCAGCAGCGGAGCGACCACCACGATCGCCAGGGTGGCCACCGGCAGCGCCAGGTGGGCCAGCGCGGAGGTGAACGCCGGTCCGTTGGCGGTCAGCGCGGCGTCGACCAGCTCGGCGCCGGTGATCGGGGTGAGGTTGGTGTCCGGGGCGACCCGGCCGCTGGGGGCCGGGAACCAGCCGAGCATGCTGTATCCGACCAGCACCAGCACCAGGCCGAGCCAGAACTCCGGCACCGAGTTGCCGATCAGCGCCAGCACCCGGATGCCGTGGTCGGCTGCCCGGTCGGCGCGGCGCGCCGACCAGATGCCGCCGACCACGGCGATGAGCACCGCCACGGCGACCGCCAGCACCACCAGTTGCAGGGTGGGACCGACTCGCAGGGCCAGCTCACCGGCGACCGCGTTGCCGCTCTGGATCGACGTGCCGAGGTCGCCGGTGAGCAGCCCGCCCAGGTAGTCCAGAAACTGTTTCCACAGTGGCTGGTCCAGCCCGTAGCGGGCGCGTGCCGCCGCGGCCTCGACCTCGGTGGCGTTCGGGCCGAGGATGGTCCGGATCGGGTCCCCGGGGAGCACCCGGACCAGGACGAAGGTCGCGACGATCACGCCGAGCAGCACCGGTACGAGCTGCAGCAGCCGGCGGGCGACGAAACGGGCGATGCGCATGAGGGGTGGGTGCCGGGGTCGGTCAGGCCGAGGCGTGGAGGTAGCGCAGCCGGGCCAGTCCGTCCATGGGCTGGACCCAGCCGGCGACGTCCTCGCGTACCGGCAGGTTGAAGTTGGGTTGGCAGAGGATCGCCCAGGGCACGTCGGCGGCGAGGATCTCCTGCACCCGCAGCCAGAGTTCGTTGCGCTCGGCCGGGTCGACGACGGTGTGCGACCGCTCGTAGATTTCCTCCAGCTCCGGGTTGACGTAGTTGGAGTAGTTGAGGTTGGCACCCTCGACGAAGCTGGTGGCCAGCATGTACTCGACGTCGTTGACCCACAGCTGGCCGGCGGTGATCTGCAGCGGGATGTTCTTCTGCTGCCGCCGCTCGGCGAGGGTGGCCGGGTCCAGCGGGACCAGTTCCAGCTCGATGCCGACCTTGCGGGCCTCGCTCTGCACCAGGACCGCAATCTGCTGCTGGGTGTCGTTGTCGGTTGCGTAGACCAGCTCGGAGCTGATCTGGTCGACCCCGGCGGCGGCGAGCGCGGCGCGGGCGGCGTCCGGGTCGTAGCCGTACGGGTAGCCGCGCTCGTCGTAGCCGGGCATGTCCAGCGGCACCAGGCTCTTCGTCGGGCGGGCGTCGCCGCCGTACACGTTGTTGATGATCTGGTCGTACGGCACCGCGTGGGCGAGGGCCTTGCGAACGTCGACGTTGTCGAACGGCGCGGTGGTCACCGACATCTGGATGGCGACCTGCTCGTTGCTGGCCGCGGAGATGACCTTGACGCCGTCGGTGTTCTTCAGATCGGCGATGTCACGCTGGCCGATGCCCAGCGCCACGTCGATGTCGCCGGCTTCCAGCTGGAGCCGCTGGTTGGCGGCGGCCGGGACCACCGAGATCCGGATGGTCGTGGTCTGCGCCGGGTCGGGGCCCGGGTAGCCCTCGTTGGCGGTCAGCACGATCTCCTGGCCCTGCACGGCCCGCTCGACGTTGAAGTAGCCGCCGGTCGGGGCGTTGTTGGTGAACCACTCGGTGGCCCACGGGTCGGCGTCGGTGGCGTGCTTCTTCGCTTCCTCGGAGTCGAAGACGTACAGCGAGATCGCCTGGATCTGCCGGGTCAGCGCGCTGGGGAACGCCTGGGTGAACTGCACGGTGTAGTCGTCGACCACGGTGACCTGGTCCGGCTCGGTCAGGCCGATGGTCCGGTAGATGCCGGCGACGTTGGCCTGGGCGGCGAACGCCCGGTCCTTGGACCACTTGACGTCGGCGGCGGTCATCTCGTTGCCGCTGGCGAAGGTTACGCCCTGACGCAGCTTGAGGGTCCAGACGGTCTGGTCGGCGTTCGGCTCGAACGACTCGGCGAAGGTCGCCATGACGTTCTCGGTGTCGAGGATCCGGGAGCCGTCGACCTCGGTGACCCCGTAGTCGATCATGTACGGGAAGACGTTCTTGTACAGCATGAGCGCGACCGGGTCGAAGCCGACGAAGTCCTGGTCCCAGCTGCTCAGGTAGCTGGAGACGGCGATACGCAGGGTGTCGGCGGAGGTGCCCGGGGAGGCGTCGTCGGAGCCGTCGGTGCCCGATCCTGAGGCACAGGCGCCGGTGGCGAACAGGAACGCGCCGATGCCCCCGAACTGGAGCACCGACCGGCGGGAGAGGGCGGGCGAGGCGGAATCGCCCCGCGGAGAGGTACCAGCCATGGGAGAAGACCTCCGTCGTGAACGGCGAGGGTGACCTTGCATTCAGGTAGCTGTGCGTTCAGGTAGCGGGTCGAACGGCGAAGCGGGCCGCGAAGCACGACGCGCCCACCCCGTGTTCTATCAGGCTGAACGTTCGTGAACAAGAGGCGAAATCCGTTCACCGAGACTGTCCCGGCGTATGGCGAGGCAGAGAAGCCAAACAGCCGAGTCCACCCGCGCAACCTTGTTCACAGAGTTTCACACACCTGATACACAGCACCGCTCCGACCACCCGCAGGTGATCGACAAAAGTTGATGCTGGGCCTAAGCTGCCAGATTGACCTCTGGTAGCGCTCCCAAAGCCGTCCCCTGCCGGAGGCGCACCGAGAGGAGGAACAGTCATGCGCCGCTCTACCGCGAGCGTACTCGTCGGGGTGGCCGCCCTGACACTCGTCGCCGGCTGCACCCCGCCCCCGACGGGGTCCCCCGGCACCCCGTCGGTCCCGGGCGTCGACACGCCGACCGAGACCCGCGAGCCGATCCAGGTCAACGTCGCCGAGGCGCTCAATGTCGCTCAGCAGGAGTTCGACCTGATCGCTGGCGGCGACTGGTCGGGTGCCTGGCGGCTGTGGACCACCGAGGCCCAACAGTCGGTTCCGGAGGACGTGTTCGTCGAGACCAACGAGACGTGCCCGGTGCAGGACGGCGTCGAGTTCCAGCTGCAGGAGGTCACACCGGTCGACGAGACGGCCGTCGACCTGACCTGGCGCCGCGAGGACACCGTGGGCAACAGCTCACTGCGGCTGGTGCAGGACACCTGGCGGTTCGACCCGGGCGGCGGCGTGCTCGTCGAGTACGCCTCGGGCGCCGCCGACGCGATCGAGAAGCGCCGGGCGGCCGGCAGCTGCCCGGCCTGACCCTCGGGCCTCCGCCGGTCGTTCCCTGGGCCGGCGGAGGCCCGGCTTCGACCGGCGGAGGCCCGGTTCGGCAGCGACGGACCCAACCGCGCTGCGAACCGGGCAACCTGTCGCGGCTCGCCGCCGTTAGCGGTGCCGCTTGTTCCGGTGCAGCGCGTCCCCCGCCCGCCGCAGCAGGTTCGAGGTGCGCGACGGCCCCTTGCGGGACTCCACCACCGAGCTGAGCTTGCGCGCCCCGGCCGCCGCCAGCGGCACGGCGACCGCGACGACCGCCCAACGCTTGATCATCCTGCCGACCATGGTCGCCTCCTTCGGTCCGGCGTCGGCACCCGCACGTCGCGCCGACATCGACCCTGGCTGGTGCCGTATCGACGGTTCCGGCGCGTGCTGTCGGCAGACACATACCCAGCAGCCGGCTCCGCTAAGCCTGAGCTGGACACGATCCATCGGGTGGACCGTCCGCAGGTGGGCGGGCAGCTCGGATCAGCCGGTGGTGGGCAGGCGACGAACGGTCGCCGCCGCACCGGACCGGTCGTCATCGACCGGATCCGCCGGGTCGACGACCAGGAACAGCTCCAACTGGTTGGAGCCCGCGACGAACAGCCGCTCGTCCGGGATCAGCCCGACGAACCGGAGCTGCCCGGCACCGTCGCGCGCCGCCTGAACCACGGTGCCGACCCGCCCGTTCAGCGCGACCGCGAGCGGGGCGCCGACCGGCACCGACTCCGGCAGGGTGCCGTGCACCAGCGCCGGGATCTTGCCGCGCTCCGCCCGGACGTCCTGGTACTCGGACAGATTCGTCACGGTCGCCGGCGGGCCGGTGCCGACCACGGCCAGATCGTCGACCGCCGCGCCGATCAGGTCGGCCGCCGGCAGCGGCGGGAACACCGGCCGGGCGCTGGCACCCGCCCGTACGGCGGCGAAGTGGACCGGGCCGTCGATCGTCACCGGCTCGCCTGGTCGCGGGTCGAACCGCTTGTCGGTAGTCTCCCGTTCGCCGCGCAGCGCGGAGATGCCGTCGGTACGCCACGGCACCTGCACCCCGGCGTGGTCGGCGACGGTCGGCAGCAGGTCGACCTGCTCCCAGTTACTATCGTCAATCCGTCCAACCTGTTGGCCGGGTTCCTTGACGAACAGCGGCACCCAGGCGAGCTCGGCGGCGGCGGCGAACTGGTCGTCCATCTCCCGGCCGGCGATCCCCTCGCTGAAGCTGCCGCCGTGGTCGGAGGTCACCACGATCAGCGCGTCGTCGTAGAGGCCGTTCGCGCGCAGCGTGCGCAACGCCTCGCCGATCAGCAGATCCGTGTAGCCGACCTGCTGCAGATGCCGCTGATGGGTGAGCCGGGCCCACCAGGGTCCGTCGTACGGCAGCCCGCCCGGACCGTCGTACCGCATCCCACTCGGCAGATAGGTCCACGGCGAATGGGGCATCAGCAGGTGCAGAAAGTGCAGCGTCGGGGTGTCCCGGGGTTGCAGCGAATCGAGGAACCCGGTGAACCTGGCCGGCTGGTTCTCCTTCAACCGGCTCATCCGAAACCCGGGGCCGGCGTCCGGGGACTTGTCGTTGGCCCGAATGTCGTCGGCCACCGTCGGTTCGCGGAAACTCGCCGCCGGGTCGTCCAGCGAATCGTCCGGGGAGATCAACTGGCCGTACAGTGCCGCGGTTTCCCGCAGCATCACCGGCAGGCTGCCCCGGTCCTGCCCGGGACGTCCCCGACAGTGCTGCGGCGGGCAGAGCTGGGTGACGTTCTCCCAGGCCTCGATCTGGTAGGCCGGTCCGAGCAGGGTGAACAGGTTGTCCGGGTGCTGTGAGTAGTGCGGTGTCAACTCCCCGGTCGGGTACCGTCCGGTCAGCATCGCCGGCACCGCGTTGACGGTCTTGCCGCTCACCGTGGTGGCGTTGCGGTACCAGGTCGAGCCGGCCGCCAGCCGGGCAAAGTTCGGCACCAGCTCGGCGTCGATCTCACCCTGCTCGTCGAGCAGCGACACCAGCGGGAACTCATCGAGGATGATCATGACGACCGGCGGATGCGGACCGATGCTGCGCACCGGCGCGCCGGACGCCCCCCGGCCGAGCAGCACCGCCGACGACGGCGAGGCGAAGACGAACAGCAGCACGAACGCCAGCGGACCGACCGCGGCGACCCGCAGTACCTGCCGGGCGACCGTCGACCTGGCGAACCCCGCGAGCAACACGGTGGCGACGACGACGGCGAGCACCACCAGCAGCGGGCCCCGCACATCGATCAGCGTCTTTCCGATCTGCACGATGAACAACACGGTCAGACCGCCGAGCTGGGCCAGATGGGTCCACCGCCGGACCGTCGCCCCGGCCAGCCCGGCCAGCCAGCCGAGACCCCACAACAGCACCGGCGGAACCAGCACGATCACCGCGACCAGGGTGAGAACGGCGGCCGGTCCGGCACCGTGAAAGAAGAAGAAGTCCGGGCTGCGACCGATCACGTCGAGCAGCGGCTGGGCCACCACGAGCCCGCAGAGTGCGATCAACTCCACCAGATAGGGCCAGCCGGACGCCCGTCGGGGGCTCGGCTTCGGGTCGTCGGCACCGGTGCCGGGCTGCGTCTGGGTCACCGTGCACTCATACCACACCAGGCCATGTCGAATGCCGGCGCAGACGACCGGACGGCTGGCGCGCCGAAAAGTGTGCGCACCAAGGGAGAATTTAACATCTATGAACCTAGATTGGCCGTGTTCGTCATGGCATGATCAGCCGAACGTCGTCCTATGCTTTCAATCAGTCACTAGTCGACCCGGTGGACCCCTGCGGTCAGGTGGCGGAACGGAGATCGTGTGCAGGGTGACAGCATGACGGGTCGAACACCCCGACCGGGTGCCTCTTCCGCCCCGATGCGTTCGGTCGCGGCGCTACGCGTCCTGCCCGGGCTGGTCCGCGACCCGCTGCGGACCCTCGTCGGGCTCACCGCCGACGCCGACGGCGGCATCGTCCGGCTGTCCGCCGGACCGGCCCGGCTCTACCTGGTCAGTGATCCCGCTCAGGTGGCGCACGTGCTGCGGGACAACGCGACCAACTACCTGCGCGACGGCCGTGGCCTGCTCTGGCGGCCCATCCTGCGGTTGTTCGGCGACGGCATCCTCAGCGAAGGTCCGGTCTGGTCGGACAGCCGCCGTACGCTGCAGCCGCTGTTCACCGCACGACGGCTGGACGCCCTCACCGACGACCTGGCCACGGCGATCGCGGACGCGACCGGGCCGCTGGCCGACGCGGCCCGGCACGGACACACCGTCGACATCGGCGCCGAACTGGCCCGGCTGGTCTGCCGCGCCATCGTCCGGGTCATGTTCGCCGACCGGTTCACCACCGATCAGGCGCTGCGGATCGCCGCAGCCCAGGACACCATCGCCACCGCCGTACTGCCGAGGCTGCTCCTGCCATTCGTGCCCAACTCGGTCCCGCTGCCCCGCGACCGCGCGTTCCGTCAGGCCGTACGGACCATCGACGAGATCGTGCTGCCGGTGGTACGACAGGCCCGGGCCGACGGCGACGACACCGACGACGTCGTCGGGACCCTGGTCCGGGCCCGCGACCGTGACGGCCGGGCCTTCGACGAGGCGCAGATCCGCAACGACACGGTGGCCATGTTCGCCACCAGCACCGAAACCACCTACGGCGTACTGACCTGGCTCTGGCCGCTGCTGCACCGCCTCCCGGCGGTTGCCGACCGGCTGCAGCGGGAGATCGACGAGGTGGTCGGCGGCGGACCGGTCCGCCGCGACCACCTGCCCCGGCTGCGCTACACCCGGATGGTGCTGGACGAGTTGCTGCGGCTGTACCCGGTGGCCTGGCTGATCCCACGTACCGCGCTCGCCGCCGACGTGATCGACGGGGTCCGCATCGAGGCGGGCGCGCAACTGGTGGCGAGCCCGTACCTGACCCACCGGTTGCCCACGGTCTGGCCGGACCCGGAGCGGTTCGACCCCGACCGGTTCGACCCCGACGGTACGGAAGACCCCGGTACCGGTCCGTCGGCGGCGGCACGGCGCCGGCAGCGGTACGCTCACTTCCCGTTCGGCGGCGGGCCGCACCAGTGCCTCGGCCAGCACCTGTTCTACCTGGAGGCGTCGCTGATCGTCGCCACGGTCCTCAGCCGGTTCCGGGTGCGGGTGACGGACGGACGGCTGCCCACGCCGCAGGCCGGTGCGTCGGTACGGACCGACGCACCGGTACGGGTCCGGATGGAACCTGCTGCCCTCTCCCGGACGGTCTGATGCACTCGATGTCCTCATCGGCCGCAGCGAACCTGCACAGCGCGGCCGAGAACGGCCGGATCTGCGCGATCGCGATCCACGGTCAGCGTGACCTGGCTGAACACACCCGGGCCTACCCCGGTCTGTTCCCGGCCCGCCCGTTCGACCCGGCGGTCAGCGCCGCGATCTCGCTGGCCACCGCGTTCGCCGCGCCCTGGTGCACCCCGGAGCAGCTACGGCTGGCCAACCGGGCCGCGCTGTGGGTGTTCGCCGCCGACTGGTTGATCGACTACCGGGCCACGACTGACGACGAGATCGTCGCCCTCGTCGACCGGTGCCGTGCGGTGGCGCACGGCGCCGCGGCCGGACCCGACGACGAACTCGGCCGATTCCTCGCCGACCTCGTCGCCGAACTCGACCAGGCACCCGCCTTCGCCGCCCGACGGGACCGCTGGTGGGCCGAGCTGGACCGGACGCTCACCGCCATGCACCGGGAATGGCGGTGGAAGGCGGCCCGCCGCACCGCCCCGGCGGAAGCCGGCCCGACCTTCGCCGACTACCTCGACAACGCCGACAACTTTGGATCGACCTTCGTCAACGCGACGCACTGGCTGCGTCTGGGTGACGGCCCGACGCTCGCGCACCTGACCGAGCTGATCACCGTCAGTCGGGAGGTGCAGCGGGTGCTCCGACTGGTCAACGACCTCGCCTCGATCAGGCGGGACACCACCTGGGGTGACCTCAACGCGCTGCTGGTGACCGCCGACCGGGGTGTCGTGGAGGACCAGATCGGACATCTGGTGGACCGGTGTCGCGACCTGCTGCGGCCGTTGGAGATCCGCTGCCCCAACCAGGCCGCCTACCTGTCCCGGCAGCTGGGATACACCAGCGGCTTCTACCGGGTCACCGACTTCTGGGGCGAGCTGTGACGGTCACCGGAAGCCGGGCCGCGCCCAGTGGCGGGCCCGCCACGACCGGCCCGGTCCCAGGCCGTGCCCGACGGTACGCCGGCCCCGTCACAGACAGTTGGGACCGGGCCGCGCAGGAAGTCGTGGACCGGCTGCCCGGTCAGCCCTGGGGCCACACCGACGTCTCCGTCTACGAGACAGCCCGCCTGGTCAGCCTCGCCCCCTGGCTGACCGGGCACCGGACTCGGGTGCGACATCTGCTGGCCAGCCAGCAGCCGGACGGCAGCTGGGGCGGTCCGGGCGGCTACGCGCTGGTCCCGACGTTGAGCGCCGTCGAGGCGCTGCTCGGCGTCGCGGCCGTACCGGCGGCGGTCCGGTCCACCGCCACGCCGCTGCCCGACGCGACGATGCGGGGGCTGACCGCCGCGCACCGGATCCTCGCCGCGACGACCGGCGGGACACTGCCCGACACCCCCGCCGTCGACCTGATCGTGCCGGCGCTGGTCGACCGGATCAACCAACGGCTACGGCACCGCCCCGGCCCGCCCGCGAACGACCCGGCGCCCGACGCCCTACTACGGCTGCGGGGTGAACTCGACTCCGGCCGGCTGGACGCGGTACGCCGGCTGTCCGCCGGTGGCCGGCCGGTGCCGACAAAGCTGCTGCACGCGTACGAGACCTTCGCCCACCAGGCGGCGCCGCTGAGCCGTCCAGTGGTGGCGCCCGTGCCGGCACACCCGCTCACGGGATCCGGGACGGGCCGACGGGCCGGCACGGTCGGCGGTTCGCCGGCCGCCACCGCGGCCTGGCTCGCCACCATCGACCCGATCCGCACCGAAATCGACCCGGTGCCCGCGCGCCGCTACCTGGAAACGGTGGTACGCGAACACGACGGTCCGGTGCCGTGTGCCACGCCCGTCGCCGTGTTCGAGCGGGCTTGGGCCCTGACCACCCTGCTGCGCGCCGACGTCGCCATGCTGGTGCCGCCCGAACTGCCGGGATCCCTGCGTGCGGCGCTCACCCCGGCCGGTGCGGCGACCGGGGCGGGCCTGCCGCCGGACGCCGACACCACCGCCGTGGTCCTGCACTGTCTCGCGCTGCTCGGACAGCCAGCCGATCCGGCGGTGCTGCTCGATTTCCGGGCCGGCGACCACATTGCCACCTGGCCGGGTGAGGACGGCGCCTCGGTGACCACCAACGCGCACGCCCTCGACACCCTTCAGGCGGTCGGGGGTGGCCGGCGCGCCGCCGACCTGGATGTACTCCGCCGGTCGATCAGCACCTGGCTGTGCGACCAGCAGCAACCCGACGGCTCCTGGCAGGACCGCTGGCACGCCTCGCCGTACTACGCGACCGCCGCCTGCGCGTTGGCGTTGTCCGCCGCCTGCGCGTTGGCGTTGTCCGCCGCCGGCACCGGGGCCCGGCCGGCAGCCGCCGTGCTGCGGGCGGTGGACTGGGTGCTGCGTACCCAACGGCCGGACGGCTCCTGGGGGCGCTGGCACGGCACCGCCGAAGAGACCGCGTACGCGGTACGGATCCTGCTCGCCACCACCGACCCGCCCAGTGACCGGATGCTACGGGCCGCCCGCCGGGGTGCCGCCCATCTCGTACCGTCCACCGCCGACCAGGGGCCGGCCCTCTGGCACGACAAGGACCTCTACCAACCGATCACAGTGGTCGCGGCAGAGATCGTGGCCGCCGGCAAACTCGTTCACCGGGCACGCGTCACCGGCTCCAACAGGCACGCTTGAGCACCGGACCGCGACGCTGCTAGCGTGCGCCGTGCCCATGCGCTCATGAACAGGCGCGGCGCGGTCCGCGCATGTACGGCCAGGAGTAGCAGGCAGATGACGAGACATTCGCAGGTCAGGCCGGGGACGGTGTAATGGTGTCACGCGGATTTCACCTGCGTACCAAGATTGTCGCGCTGCTGCTGTCGCTCAGCGCGCTGTGGGCATTCGCCGCATGGGTGACCCTGCGCGACGGCCTGAATTTATTGTGGGTGCAGACCTACGACAGCCAGATCTACCAGCCGAGCGAGCCGCTGCTGCTCGGGCTGCAGTCCGAGCGGCGCCTGGCGATGGCATACCTGGCCGGGCCGACCGACGAACGCCGCAGCGAACTGGTCGAGCTGCGCGAGGCGAACGAACGGCTCGCGGACGAATTCCGGGCATCCGCCCAGCACTGGTGGGCGGACCTCGCGGCCGGCGCCGAGCTGGAACAGCAGGTCGCCGACACCGTGCAGTGGCTGACCGAGCTGCGTGTCACCCGCGACGCCGTCGAGGCACGGGAAGTCGACCGGGGCAGCGCACACGAGGACTACACCAACACGATCGCCGCGTTCTTCCAACTGTTCGGTGCGCTGGGCAATCTCGACGAACGCGACATCGCCGACGACACGGCGACCCTGACCGATCTCAACCGGAGTCAGGAACTGGTCGCCCAGCAGGATGCGCTGATCGCCGGTGTGATCGTCGCGAAGCGGTTCACCGCGGCCGAGCACACCCGGTTCGTACAGCTGGTCGGCGCACAGGAATTCCTCGTCAACGCCACCGTGGTGAACCTGCCGGAACCGGACCGGGCCCGGTACGCGGAACTGGTCGACAGCGACAGCTACAAACGTTTCCGGAACGCTCAGCAGCGGATCGTCGCGAGCGGGCCGTCCTCCTCGTCGGCACCGTTGACCGAGGCGCAGTGGCGGCCCGCGACCGACACGACCATGTCCGATCTACGCACGATCGTGCTGGCCGGCGGCGACGACCTCGTCGACCGAGCCGTGCCGGTGGCCCTGCTGGTACTGCTCCGGCTGCTACTCGCGGCCGGTCTCGGCATGCTCGCGGTCGTCGCGTCGATCATCATGTCGATCACCACCGCGCGGGCGATCGTCGCCCAGCTCGAACGGCTCCGGGACGCGGCGCACCGGCTGGCCGAGGATCGGCTGCCGGGCGTGGTCGACCGGCTCGGCCGGGGCGAGGAGGTCGACGTGGCGGCCGAGGCACCGCCGCTGGAGTTCGGCAACGACGAGATCGGGCAAGTGGGCCGCGCGTTCAACCGGGTGCAGGAAACCGCCGTGCGCACCGCCGTGGAACAGGCCGAGCTGCGGCGCAGCGTACGCGACGTGTTCCTCAGCCTGGCCCGCCGGACCCAGGCGCTGGTCCACCGGCAGCTCACCCTGCTCGACTCGATGGAACGCCGGGAGGAGGACGCGGACAAGTTGGAGGAGCTCTTCCGGGTCGACCACCTGGCCACCCGGATGCGGCGCAACGCAGAGAATCTGATCGTGCTCTCCGGCTCGACCCCCGGCCGGACCTGGCGCCGCGACGTGCCGATGGTGGACGTAGTCCGGGGTGCCATCGCCGAGGTCGAGGACTACACCCGGGTGACCGTCGCTCCGATCGGGCAGGTCTCGTTGGCCGGCCGGGCCGTCGCCGACGTGATCCACCTGCTCGCCGAACTCATCGAGAACGCGTTGTCGTTCTCCCCGCCGCACACCACCGTCCAGGTCAAGGGACAGTTCGTCGCCAACGGCTACGTGGTGGAGATCGAGGACCGCGGGCTGGGCATGAGCGACGACGAGCGAGCCGCCGCAAACGAACGGATCACCGAGCATCCGGAGTTCCGGTTGTCCAGCACCGTCCGGCTCGGCCTGTTCGTGGTCAGCCGGCTGACCGAACGCACCGGCATCCGGGTGCACCTGAAGGAGTCGCCGTACGGCGGATCCACCGCTGTCGTGCTGATCCCACGGGAACTGGTGGTGCCGGGCGACGAAGCCACCGACCCGGATCTGCGCTCCAGCGGCCGGCTCCCAGCGACGGTGCCTGCTACCTCCGACACCATCGATACGCTGCCCTTGGCGGCCGCAGCCGGCCCGGGTCGGGCCGCCGAGCGGCATTCCACCGTGCGGGCGGTCGCCCCGGTGGCCGCCACCGCCCGCTCCGAGCCCGGACCGGCACCGGACGGCGACACACCGGCGACGGCCGCACCGGCGGGACGTCCGGCCGGGCCGGTGGAGCCCGAGCCCCAGCCTGACCGCGTCCGGGCCGCCCCGCCAGCCGGGCCACACACCTCGACGTACACCCCGTCCGGGCTACCGGTCCGGGTACGCTCCGCAGCCGCCGGATCCGCCGGTGGACCGGGTGCGAACCGGCCCGACAGGTCGCAGCGGGACCGGCACCCGGACGGCGAGCCGGCCGATCCCCCTGCCCGCCCGGCCGAGCAGGTACTACGGATGATGAGCGCATACCAGAGCGGAACGAGGCAAGGTCGATCGGACGCGGCACGACTGCCCGACGCGCCGCCGCCCGAGGACTCTGCGACGGCGCCGCAAGGACAGTCACCGGCCACCGCACCGGTCAGCGACGACCGGAACCCACCATCGGCGTGAGCCTCAGCGCTAGGGCTGGCACGAACAGGAGAACCACTGATGCAGCAGACCGCCTCGATCGCGGACCTCACCTGGTTGCTCGACGATCTGGTCGGTCGGGTCAAGCAGGCCGAGCATGCGATCGTGCTTTCCGTGGACGGCCTGTTGATGGCCGCCTCGGCCGGCCTGGGACGCGACGACGGCGAGCACCTCGCAGCACTGGCCGCCGGAATCCAGAGCCTCGCCCGCGGCGCCGGCAAACGGTTCCATGGTGGACCGGTACGACAGACCATCATCGAGATGGAGTCCTCGTTCCTGTTCGTCACGGCGGCCGGGCATGGTGCCTGTCTCGCCGTACTGGCCAGCGAGGAGACCGACGTGGGACTGATCGCCTACGAGATGGCGATGCTGGTGACCAGGGCCGGCAAGTACCTGGCCTCCCGCACCCGCCCGGCCGAGAACCACACAGAGAAGTGACCCGGCGACGATGAGCCAGTCCGACGAATCCGGTGAGGACCGGTGGATCGACGACCACGCCGGGCCGGTGGTCCGGCCGTACGCGATGACCGGCGGCCGCACCCGGCCACGCCGCGGCCGGTTCGACCTCATCTCGTTGGTGCTGGCCAGGCCACGGACCCCACCGGGGGAAGCCGGTCTCGGCCCGGAGCACCTGGCGATCCTGGACCGCTGCCGCGAGCCGCTGTCGGTGGCCGAGGTCGCGGCCTACCTGGATCTGCCCCTCGGCACCGTCCGAGTCCTCCTCGGCGACCTGCTCGAACACGCACTGGTCGAGGTACAGGAACCCCGTTCGGCGTCGAACCCGACTGACGACAGCGTATTCGAGGCGGTTATCAATGGACTACGAGCGCTCTGATCCGGCCGGCACCAGGCCGATCGCGCCGACCGCGGTGAAGGTGCTCATCGCCGGCGGCTTCGGGGTGGGCAAGACGACCCTGGTCGGTTCGGTCAGTGAAACCCGGCCACTGCGCACCGAGGAACTGCTCACCGAGGTCGGGGTCGCCGTCGACGACGTCTCCGGCGTGGAGGAGAAGTCCACCACCACGGTGGCGATGGACTTCGGCCGAATCACCATCAGCGAGGACCTGGTTCTCTACCTGTTCGGCACCCCCGGCCAGGAGCGCTTCCTCTTCGTCTGGGACGAGCTCGCGACGGGCGCGCTCGGAGCAGTGGTTCTCGCCGATACCCGGCGGCTGGCCGACTGTTTTCCGTCCATCGACTACTTCGAGCAGCGGGGAACCCCGTTCATCGTCGCGGTCAACTGCTTCGACGGTGCCCGGCAGTACGCGCTCGGCGAGGTCCAGTTGGCGCTGAACCTCGATCCGGACGTGCCGGTGGTGCTCTGCGACGCCCGGCAACGGCAGTCCGGCAAGGAGGTCCTGGTGAAGCTGCTGGAACACGCCCGGGATTACTCGCGCCGGTCGGCTGCAGTCGGATAGCCGCCCCTGATAGCCGCCGGCCCGACCGACCTCCGGCACCGGCCGGCGGGACTTCCGGCCCTGCCGCCCTGCCGGGAAATCCCCTGACAATCGATGTGTCGGAGAGAGCGCCGGACACCGACACCGGTCAACGACAGGGGAGGGATCGAGATGGCAGGCACCACACACCCGGCACCAGCCACCACCGACAGGGGATTCGCCGCCACGCCAGCCGAGACCCGGTTCGGCGAGGTCGTCTGGGCAGTGACCAGACTGGCCCTCGGATTCGTCTTTCTCTGGGCTTTCCTCGACAAACTCGCCGGTCTTGGCAAGTCGACCCCCAGTGAGCGAGCCTGGATCAATGGCGGATCCCCGACCACCGGGTACCTCAGCAACGTGGAGGGCCCGTTCAGCGGATTCTTCAGCGGCATGGCCGGTCAGGCCTGGGCCGACTGGTTGTTCATGGTCGGCCTGCTCGGCATCGGCGTGGCGTTGATCCTCGGCGTCGGAATGTGGGTCGCCGCAGTATCCGGCTCGTTGTTGCTGACCCTGATGTGGCTGGCGTCGCTGCCGATCGCCACCAACCCGTTCCTGGACGACCACCTAGTCTACGGCCTGGTGCTGCTCGGTCTGGCCGCGACGGGCGCCGGTTTTCGGTACGGTCTTGCCAGCTGGTGGCGGAACCTGCCGCTGGTACGGCGCAACGCCTGGCTCCGCTGACCCACCCGGGTCGGTCGACCGTCACGGCCCCGCTGAGTGAACTCAGCGGGGCCGACCGCTGTCCGCGCAATTCGACGGCAGGGATCGCACATGAGCGCCGGCTGCGGTGATCACCGCAGCCGGCACCCACGTCCATCAAACGGCAGCTACCGAGCATCCGAACCGGACGCTCACCGCTCCTGCGGTCGTCGCCTGAACCAGGCGATCGTCACTGCTCCTCTATCCTAGAGAGCTGCCGTCGGTTCGGTAATGGATTGTGGGCCATCCCACGTGGTGTGGGCGGCCAGTGCCGGCGGACCAGATGATCAGTGACCCCGCCGGGCAGGCATTGACCCCCGCGCCCGGATGCCGGTTTTCCTCGACCGACCGCCCCCTGGCCAGCGCCAAATGGTGTCCGGATCGAGATCCGGAGCCGGCGAACGCCGACCGCCTGACCACCGACAATGGCCGAAGTGTTGCGGAATCGATGGCCAATGCGTCAGACTCAATTCCGAACACGGCCGTATCCCGAGGAGTGAGCATCTGTGGCCAAGAAAGTTATTACTCTGCTGACCGACGACCTCGACGGCAGCGAGGCCGACCGGACGGTCGAGTTCTCGCTGGACGGTGTCACTTACACCATAGATCTGTCCGAGAAGAACGCCGGCAAGCTGCGCAAAGCCCTGGACACGTACATCGCCGCCGGCACCCGGGTGAGCCGCAGCAGCGCCGGCGGCCGGGGCGGCCGCGGGAGCTACTCGGCCGCGCCGGCCCGCTCCGACCGCGAGCAGAACCGCGCCATCCGCGAATGGGCAGCTAAGAACGGCTACCCGGTCTCCGAACGCGGCCGCATCCCGGCAAACGTGATCGCCGCGTACCACAAGGGCTGACCACCCGTCGGTCACATTCCCGGCAGAGTTGCCCACGCGTCACTCGGGCAGCTAGGTTATCGGCGCCGGCGGCACCGCCGGACGATTTTGTCCAGCGGAAGGGCGGACATCCGCCGGCGCCACCGCCCCATCGGCCAGATGGCCGGGAGGCACGCGATCAGTCGAACGACACATGGTCGAACGCGAACTCGCCACTCATCTCGGCACGGCGGGACAGCAAGGCCCGCAACTCGCCGGCCAGCTCGTGACGCTTACACAACTGCGGCTCACTGAGTTCCAGTGTCGTCAACCGCTCCCCGACGGCCGCCGCCGCCAGGTCTTCAGCGAATCGTCCGGGCGCTATCCCGAAGTGCAGCCGGTGCGGCCAGATCCGTACCCTTTCGAACAGCAGCCCACCCTCGCCGGCAGTCAGCCAGGCCCAGCCCTCTGCGCCGCCGTCCTTCCATTCGAGGTGCAGGCCACGTAGGAGCGGATCGGACAGCTGCCGGCTGACGAAGGCCTCCACTGCCCGGACGCGGGCCACCGCGCCCAGATCATTGACCCGGCCGGTCCGACCGTCTGGCAACCGGCCGACGATGTCCCGGTAGCTGATTTCCCCGACGATCTCGCCGGACCACAACCCGGCCGCGCTCTGCTGGAACGTTCGTGCGTCGAGCACGTACTCCACCACCCGCCGGCCCGGACCGGTCGCCGTCAACGCCGCCGACTCGACCCGCAGCACCGCCAGGCCCACCGCTTCGCACACGGCGTCGGTCATTCGTTCGTCGCGTCGCTGCTCTGCGGTCCGGTCGGCGGGGTCGACGAAGTCGGCCACGAAGACCGGACGGTAGTCGTCGGCAGCACAGACCACGAAATCGAACCGCGCCCGAGTGGCCACACTCCATTGCCGGGTGGTAACACCCGGCGGACGTCCACCTACCAGCTGCCCGAGTCGCCGGCCCGGCACGATGACACAGCCGGCACGGTCGAACAGCTCGCCGCGCCGAACGCCCGCAGCGTGTTCCGCGAGGCTGAGAACCGGGCGCAGCCAGGGCTGCCGGACGTCGTCGTTGGTCATCAGATGCCTTCCGTGGATACTGCGGCCTTTCAGGCAGGGGAGGATACGGACTCCTGCGGAGCAGGGCAGGGAGAGTCGACTCGCCGCCGGAGCGCATCGACGTCCACGTTGCCTTTCCGGTGACGGCAGGAGATTCGACCCGTGAGAGTCGAATCTCCCCGCTTCAGCAGAGGAAGATGTCAAGGTCGTGTCCTTGGCTTGCTCGCCACGCCGCGACCGACGAGGCCTGCCCATGCTAGACGCCTGTCGACCAGGGAAGGACGGCGGCGGTACGTGTGGGTCAGCGCGGCGACAGCGGCACGCGGTCAGCGGCGCCGACGGCAGAACCGGTCAGGGTCGCCGACGCGCCGGCTGGGCGGAGGTCAACCGCAACGCGAGCTCCGGGCAGTTCGCCACGGCACGGTCGGCGTGCCGGCGCAGCTCCGCAGGCACCGCCGGCTCCCGGCTGCCGTCCCGGGAGATCGGAAAGCCCCAGTCGTCACGGATCAGCAGCTCGGGCAGCAGCTCGATGCAGAGACCCCGACCGTCACAGCGAGCCCAGTCAATCTGCAACCGTGCACCGTGCGGATCGTTCACCTGTCGTCACTCCTAACGACGTCACCCGGTGAGCCCGGGTGTGGATCCTCTTCACGCTGGCATCCTATCCGCCCTGAAGCTGAAGGACAGAGCTGCACGAGTTACACGTACCGTGTAGGTCTATGGCTGAACACGAAGGCATCCGTACCGGCAGACATTGCGTTTCGCGATGCATGCCCACTTGGTCTTCGTGACGGAGTTTCGCACGAGGTGTTCGGCGATCGGCACCCGGCCCGCATTGAGGCGATCATGCGGGACGTGTCCGGGCTCTCACCCCGCCCTGAGGGCCGGAACGCTGGCCCGCAATCCGATAGCCGTCGGAGTCACCGGACGGCGGGATGGCACCGGCCTCGGGTGGTCGCCGGGCGACGAAGTCACCATCGGCGTCAGCGTCGGGCAGCCAGCCCGGCGGGTCCGCCGGCTGGGAGACCGATCCCGGCTTGCGGTACATGTCCAGCAGGCTGGACGGTACGGAGGCGGCCCGGCCGCCTCCGTAGGAACCGACCGGGTGCTCTGCCTGACCTGCCGCCGCAGGCGGCCGGTCCCACATCGGCCCGGTCGGCTGGTACCCGGCAGGTTGGTAGCCGGCGGGTGGGTACCCGGCGAGAGCGGCAGGTGGGTACCAGACAGGCGCGCGGTCGCCTGGCGGATCGGCGGGCAGCCAGTCGGTCGGCGGGCGGACGGCTGCCTCGTCGGTTGTGGGTCCCGACCGCCGGTGCGATCCGCCGGGGGCCCGCCCCCCGGGTCGGGGAGCGTCGTCGGTGGCCCGCCGTCGCGACCGGGGCCGCACCCACAGCAGCAGGCGCCAACCGAGCGCGCCCAGCACAGCCGCCAGACATCCGGCGTTGACCGCCACCATCCAGGTCTGGCCGCTGTCCGTACCGGTTCCGACCGAGTGGCCGAGCGCCGCCGGCCAGGCGGCGTACGCCAGCCAGTGCAGCGCCCGCCACAACCGCACCTCGATCCGCCGACGCAGCAGACTGGTCACCACCAGCACCAGCATCACGTCACTGGCGAGCGTGCCCAGCCCCATGTACAGCGGACGGTACTCGGCGCCGAACGGCACGAACAGGTCGTACACCCGGAGCTTGGCGTACGGGTCGAAGAGCAATGTGACCACGTGGACCGTCAGCAGCCCAACCGCCAGCAGCGCCGCGTTGCGGTGGACCAGGCTCACCGCAAACCGGGGCAGCCCGAACACCGGCCGGCCCGACCGGCTGCCCACTCCCAGCACCACGACCACCGACAACAGGACGAGCGCCGTCACCCCGGTGCCGCGCGCGACGAACCACCCTGCCTCCGTCACTGTGTCTCCTCCTCCGCGGACCAGCCTCCGACGGTCCGCACCGTGCCGTCCCCGGCCACCAGCCGGGCCGGTGCCCCGAGACCTGCGAGCCACCGATCGGCGGCCGCACCGCGCACCAGCGCCGCGGTGCTCAGCGTGTTCGCCCGCACGCAGCTGTACGCCGCCACGGAGACGCTGCGCCACACCCGGCCCGTCGGCGTACCGGTGCGGGGGTTGACGATGTGGTGCATCGTGGCGTCTCCGGCGGTCCACTGCCGGCTCACCGTGCTCGAGGTGGCCACCGCGCCACCGGCCGGCAGACCGATCACGCACGCCGGATCCGACGGACGGTCCTGCACCCGGATCCGCCAACGCTCGTCCGGGGCCGGCCCCGCAGTGGCGATGTCGCCGCCGAGGGCGACCAGCACACCGACCCGGCACCGGCGGGCGACGTCCCGAGCACAGCGATCGGCTGCCCAGGCCTTTGCGGTCGCGCCCAGGTCCAGCTGCACCCCGTCCGGTACGGTCAGTTCGGTCCCGTCGAGCCGGACCTGACGCCAATCCGCGGCCGGCAGGACGGTCCGCGCCACGGCGGGCCGGCCATGCAGGGTCACCCAGCGCAGATCCTCGTCGTAGCCCAGCCGGCACAGCGTCGACCCGACGGTCGGGTCGACGTCGCCGTCGGTCTCGCGGGCCGCCCGCAGCGCCACCGACACCAGGCCGGCGAGCAGCGGGCTGATCCGTACCGGCGTTCCTCCGCTGCGGCATGCCCGGACCAGTTCGGAGTCGGCGCGGAACCGGCTGCAGGCGGTGTCGACGGCGGCCAGCACGTCGTCGACGATCGTTCGGGCCGCCGGCACCGCCGCAGGGTCGCTCACCACCACCCGGGCCAGCGTCCCCCACACCTGCCACTGCGCGCAGTCCGGCCCGACCGGGATGGTCTCCAGCAGCGGCATCGCCTCACGACCCGCCGGAGGTGGCCTGGCCGGGTTCGCCACCACCGCCGGTCACCGGCGGAAACTCCGCCGTCGGCGGGGCCTGGCCGACCGGCTGGTCCGGCTCGGTCGCGCCGTCCGGGGCAGGTTGTCCGTCGCCGGCCGTCGCCGCCGGATCGGTACCCGCCAGACCCGGGGCGGGTTGCCCGTCGACACCGGCCGGCTGCGGCGCGGTTTCGCCCTGCACGCTGTCCGCCGGAGTGTTCGCGTCCTGGTCCGCCGTGTGATCGGCGTGCGCCACCACAGCGACGCCGAGCGTGCCGGCGATGCTCGCCACGGCCAGCCCGCCGGTGATCATTGTTACCCGCCGCAGCCCCAGCTCCCGCTCCCCCACGTGGCCTCCCGAATCGCCGTACCCAGCGGACCGCCCGCCGTCAACCCGGGATACGGCTCCGACGGATGCCCGGTTCAACCGACCGGGCACACACCCCCGGCGGGTTCGTCAGGTTCTACCGGCGACGGATTTACAGCGCTGATGATCGATGACACCGTGTCCACAGCGGAGGGCAAACGCCCCTGCCACGGGTGGCTGACCGAACCGGCGACCACCTGTCGTCTATGGAGGGAAACTGAATGTCGACAAGGACAACGACGAGGTCCACAGCGGCAACCCTGACAGCGGCGGCGGCGGCACTACTGATGCTCGTCGCCGCGGCACCGGCCAGCCAGGCGGCGACGCCGCACTTCTCGCATCTTGATCCGGGCGGCGCGCCGGCGCTCACCGAGAAGGTTCCGGTGAACGTGGTCTTCCTCGGCTACAGCCGGACGCAGGTGGACCGGTCGGCGTACCTCGACGAACTGCCACAGCGCTACGAGCCGGTGGTCCGCTCCCGGCTGTGGTACGACCAGGTCGAGAAGCTGGGCCTGACCTACACCTACGACTACCACCTCCGGTACGCGAACAAGCGGTACGAGGACCGGTTCTTCGCCGAGTTGCAGCGGCTGGCCACGCCTGCACCGCTCACCGCCTACCAGGAGCTCTACAACGAGCAGCAGGGCAACGTCGCCACGATCACCGACAACCACCACATCGACGCACCGAGCGTGGAGCGGTGGCTGGCCCTCAACCCACCGGCCGGCGTCGACACCCGACGCAACACCATATTCTTCATCAACTGGTTCGGCCGGTCGGACTTCAAATTCCACGTCTACACCAAAACCGACGAACCTGATCCGGACACCGGGCACAACTTCGGCGCTGAGCGGGACAGCCGGAAGATCTCCGCGTGGGGCGGCACCACCGCCGACGACGAGGAGAACGGTCTCGGTTCCACCCGCCGGGTGTGGTTCCACGACCTGTCGGCCGGGCCGGAGTCGTGGACCGAGAACTGGAACGTCGACGCTCCCGATCTGGACGGCAACGGCATCGAGGACTACCGGATGCCGCCGGTCTGGGAGTACGCCGCCGCCGGCTACCGCTCCCCCGAAGCGCTCACCGGCGATCTCGCTCTGATCACCCGCTACGTGGCGATCAACCTGCTGTTCACCACGTCGCCGCTGTACCCGGCGGAGCTGCCGAGTGCCGCGCCGCCGAAGACGATCAACATCGACAGCAACGTCTACGAAGGCTGGGACGGCGTCAACGCCTCGGTCCGCTACATCGACGAGGAGCTACTGCAGCTGGAGTTGCGGGAACTGCGGTGGCGCAACGTGCTGGACTACGACGGACAGAACCTCGCGTTCGAAGGTGACGCCGAACGCTGCTACTACGCCGTGCTGCTCGACGACGAGTCCTGCTACCCGGAGCTGGGCTACCCGCCGTTCGCCAACTTCTATCTGCAGAACAGTTTTGAACTAGACCGGGTGCTCGACGATCAGAACCGGGTCGACTACGAACTACCGGTGTTCAGCTACGCGTTGCCGGCCGGCACCCCGGTGCCGGCGCTGGGCTTCGCCGACGACAACTACACCGACGGTACGCAGTCGTACGTCTTCGCGTTCGTCTCCCCGGAGATTGTCGACAGCGGCTACGGGCTGACCACCACGCTGATCCACGAGGTGGGACACCACCTGGGCATGAGTCATCCGCACGACGGTTACGACAGCGAAACTGGCATCGACTACGGCCCGGAGGACGACTTCTTCTTCGCCTGGTCCGGCGACCAGGTCAACTCGATGATGAGCTACATCGACCTGAACTGGGACTTCAGCCAGTTCGACCGGGACAACAGCGACCGGTTCCTCACCGCCACGTACAACGAGGCGGCAAACCGGCTCGCCGAGTCGGTGCTGGACGGTCCGCACCCCGGCCGGGCCCATCGGGACCTGCGGGCGGCCGACCGACTGATCGGTGCGGCCGAGCACGCGCTCGCCCGGCACGACTACCGGCGTGCGCTGGTCCTGGCCGAGCAGGCGTACGGGAAGGTCGTCGACGCTGCCGAGCGCGCCGGAGTGCCGGCGGGGACCGTGGCCGAGCGGATGTCTGCCCGGGCGCAGCAGGCCCGGACGGCGTCCGAGGTGACCGGACCGCACGAGTTCATCGACACGCTGGGCCCCGACAGCCCGCGTAGCCAGCCCTGACCAGCAGGTAACAGCAGATCAGGAGCCGGGCGGCCTGGGCCGCCCGGCTCCTGGTCTGCTCGCGGACCGCCGTTGCTCTCCCGGTGTCCGTCCGATGGGTGGGCCGGAGCCGGGCCGGGTGAACCGGCGCACTGCTGGACCATCGATTCGGAAGCCCCCGGTCAGCCAGCTCTACCCCGACGCCGGGCTCGCGTACGCCAGTTTGTCGGCCCGGCGCCGGCACCCGCCGGCCGGCCCGCAGCAGCAGTCCGACCAGCAGCCGGGTGGGTCGTCGTGGCAGGACCGTTCCTTGACGGTGACCGGAGTACGTACCGACGGCCCGGTAGGGGCCGTCGGGCTGGGCCGGTACGACGGCGCGGCCCCGGGGATGAACCCGGTCGAGGGTGGCCGGTCGCGCCGGCCACCCTCTGTCATCGGTTACGGGGAGAGTCAGTTCACGGGCAGGGCTGCCAGGCCAGGTGGTACATCGTCTCGATGCTGCCGTCCGTCGAGTCCATGGTCAGGAAGCTAACGTCCGTCGACGATCCCTTGCTCAGGCGCAACTCGGTGTTGATGTTGAGGTTACGGATCTCGCCACACGGATGCCAGACCACGGAGGCGATCGGCACCTCGTCGCTCACCATCCAGTTGTCGTCCAGCGGAGCCGGAATCGGATGGTTGCTGAAGGTGCCCTGAGTCATTCCCTGGAAGTAGTAGTTGGCCCGCTGTGTGGCGATGGCACCCGGGCTGAGCAGCCCGTAGCCGCGGTAGTCCACCTTCACGATCGCGAAGGTGTAGCCCGCCGGCGCGTGCACCAGCACGTTGAGCTGACAGTTCCGGCGACCTTCGGTGACCGAGATACCCGGACCCGCCTGCACCAGGTAGTCGCTGTAGATGGCAGTGAAGGCGGTGTTGTCCGGCGAGACGGCGACGTCGGCGGTACCTGGCCGACAACCGGAACCCGCCATCGCGACCAGGTCGATCACGACCTGGTCATCCGGTGGGTCATCCAGGATCCCCTTGGCAGACGCGGGTGCGCCCGAGATCAACGATGAGGCGAGCAACGCAAGCACCACGCCGCCACGCGTCAGCAGTTTGCGCATGAAACCTCCTCCGATGTGTGATGCGACGATGCGTGCGCAACAATCTACGTACAAGCATTGATCGTTGTCAACGTAAATTTAATTCCCTGAAGTGGCTTCCAGAAATTGGTCGCACGCCATCTCGCCACCAACCACCGACCCAACAGACGGAGCAGGCGGCGACCGTGCCAACCGCACAAATCACCCACAACATGCCTATAGGTCGTTCAAACTGCCTCCCATGACCGGCTAGTTGATCTCACCGGAACGAACACACCACGTGCAACCTGGGCGGAATCAATATCAACATTTCGACGCTAGAAGATACTTGCATGAATCGACGCGCGTCGCTATCATCTTTTCGCAGGACGCCCCGCCGAAACACTCTGGACCCAATCCCCATGATCCAAAGGGCCCAGCAGACGAAGATCAACGGCGCGGTTGTTCCGCAAAGTCGTGTGTGCCCCAGCCGTCATAACCTGAGCCCCGAGGGGAACGGAATGAAAAGAAGCCTCACCGGCGCGAGACACGGATTGTCCGCCGCACTCGGCACGGTTCTCGCGCTGACTCTGACCGCTCCGGCCCATGCCTCCCCGGCAACGTCGAGCGCCCTGCCGGACAGCGACATCACCGTGGAGGTGGTGGCCGCCAGTGGTTCAGGCTGCGCGCCCGGCACGGCCAGGGTCGTTGCCAACCCCGACAACACCGGCTTCCGGATTCGCTACTACGACTTCCTCGCCACCGTCGGTGACGGGGCCGACCCGACGGACAGCCGGAAGAACTGCCAACTCGGTGTGCTCGTCAAGGTGCCGGCCGGCTGGACCTTCGCGGTCGCCACCGCGGACTACCGGGGTCGGGCCCGGATTCCCAGTGGAGCGACCGGCCGGCAGCAGACGAACTACTACTGGCAGGGTTCGTCCGACAACAGCCGTACCGACGCCACGTTCGGCGGACCGTACAACGGCTTCTGGGCCACTGCCGACCACGCACCAGTGCTGGTGTACGTCCCCTGTGGGCAGCAGCGGGTACTGAACATCAACACCGAACTGCGAGTGGACGCCGGCACCTCCAGCGGCCAGGCCAGCATGTCGATGACCACGACCGAAGGCAACGTCGACACCCTGTTCAACCTGGACTGGGCCAGGTGCTGACCACCTGATCCGCCAGTCAACGCCGGGCGCGGGCAGCTCGATGCCCACGCCCGGCGCTGTCGTACGCGGAACCGGGTGAGGTCGGAGACCTCCAGCCGGTCCGGGGCGAGCTCGGCGAGTAGGCGGCCTACCCGGTCCGTAACCCACCGGAGCTGCCGGTGATGAAAATCGCCAGCCGAACGATCCTCATGATGCCGTCACCATGCGGCCAGCATGGCAACCGCCGGGCGTTAGCCCGGTCAGGACCAGCCGTAACCGGCCCGCAATGCCTGGCACACCCGGTCGAACCGGCCCCGATCGAGGATGGCACCCTCACGCCGGATGCTGTCCTCCCGCATAGTGAGCACCCGGTCGAGCCGGATCCAACTCGGCCGGCTGTCGTCGCCCCAGGTACCTAGCGACAGCCAGTGCCGCTGCCCGTCGCGGTCGGACTGGCTGGACAGCATCAGCCCGAACAGCGTGCGGCTGCGCCGGCCCACCACCAGGACTGGGCGGTCCTTGCCCTGCCGGGGGTCCTCCTCGTACGACACCCAGGTCCAGACGATCTCGCCGGGATCGGCGTGCCCGTCCAGCTCGGGTGCGTACGACAGCTGCCGCCGTTGCAACGCGGCCACCTGCCGGCGGCGGGCCAGCTTGGCCGGCGTCGGGCGCCGTTGCGCCGGTACGCGTTGACTGGCCAGCCGGCCGACGGTCGCGGTCACGCCCTGCCACAGTCTTCCCACGAGCGACGACCCTACCGGTAGCCGCCACCGGCGGTGCGCGACGGGCTCGGCCCGTCGCGCACCGCCGGTCAGCTCCCGTGGTCGGCTCCCGGTCTGTCGAGTCGTGGTCAGCCGAGCATGCCGATGACTGTCCGGGCCCGGTGGGTCAGCGCGGCCGCGGCGGCCGGGTCGACACGGTCGCGCCGGTGCGGATGCGCCAGATGGTGCACGAAGCGCTGCAGGGCCTGCGTCGCCGGGCCGGTGCGCCCCCGGTCGAGGTGCCACTGTGCCTGATGCAGCGCGGCGGACAGCCGGTGGGTGATCGGTCCGGTGATCGCGCCGTCGCGCCGGAACCCGTCGTACGCGGTCCGCAGCGCGGGCAGGCTGCCCGGTGCCCAGAGGTCCGGCACCGGCACCTTTCCGAAGTCGGTGTCGGCGGCCAGGTAGAAGCCGGGGTACGACGGCTGGTTGTAGGTGGTCTGCTGGCGAGCCACCTCGGCGCGGTACTGCGGATCGTGCATCAGGGTGTACATCTTGCGATCGGTCACCTCGGTGCTCAGGTGGATCCGGATCGCGGTGCTGTCGACCGTACGCAGCAGTAGCTCCTCCCGCCAGTCGCCGAGGACGTCGGCGACCAGGCCCGGGTTGCCCTTGGTGTAGTTGTTGGTCCGGGTGCCTTCGGCGGTGAGCAGCCGACCCCGGCGCCAGTCGTCGATGGTCGGGGTCTGGTCGATCGCGCCGTCGACGATCTGGGTGGTGCCGTCGGCCGCCCACCGGATGCTCATGTTGGTGCCGGGGATCTGTGAGCCGAGCGGCTCGCCGGCGGCGGTGTGCAGGCCGAGTCCGCTGACCGCCCACGCCTCGTGGCCGGGGTGCTGCGGGTCGATGTCGCCGATCATGCCCCGGCCGGTGTCCACTCCGGAGTAGGCGCCGAAGATCACTTCGCCGGTGGCGGCGTCGAGCAGTCCGTGCCCGTACGGCGCCCACCGCCCGCCCTCGAAGACCAGGTACGCCTCCAAGCCGGGGCGATGCGGGTCGATGTCGGTGACGTGCATGGCGTCGCCGTGGCCGAGCCGGGCCAAGGTGCCCGGGGCCGCGCTGCCCGGCGGCAGCTGCGCGAACGCGCTGTACAGCAGGCTGCCGTCGTCGTCGATGGTGGCGGCGCCGTAGACGATCTCGTGCCGGCCGTCGCCGTCGACGTCGGCCGCGCTGATCGAGTGCTGCCCCTGGGTGGTGATGGTGGCAAACTCGTCGTCGGTGCCGTCGCGACCGTGTGGCGAGTCGTTGAACGGGTTGGTCATCGGCGTCCAGCCGCTGTCGACGTACCACTGCTCGGTGAGCTTGCGCCCGTCCCACCCGTAAGCGACCAGGGTGGAGCGGGTGTAGTAGCCGCGGGCGAAGACCGCCGACGGACGGCGGCCGTCCAGGTAGGCCACCGCGGCGAGGAACCGGTCGACCCGGTTGCCCGGCTCGATCCGCGACATCGCGTAATCGCCCCACATCAGGCCGTCGTCGTGCCGACCGGGCTGGTAGCGGACGGTCTGCAGCTCTTGCCCGGTGGCGCCGTCGAACACGGTGAGGTACTCGGGGCCGTCGACGATGAAGCCCTCAAAGGCACGCAGGTTGTTGCGGCTGCTGCGGGCCGGGGCGTAGACGTCGATGAAGTGGTCGGCGAGGGCCTGCGCGTCGGTCCGCGACAGCGGATACTCGTACGCCGGGTCGATGCCGAACGCCGCTTCCAGGGTGGCCGGCCAGTTGCCGGCGATCACCTCCGGGTGGGCGTGCCAGCCCTGGAACATGTCGACCAGGTGGTCGTGGTAGTCGGCGGCGGACATCCGGTAGTCGTCGCGGTGCGAGTAGCCGGCCCGCCGGTCGGATTCCGGGATGGTGACGTAGCGTTCGTCGGCGACCCGGCCGTCGGGCCGGTAGCTGATCGTCCTGGTGCCGGGGGCGGTCTTCAGCATCATCTCCGAGCGGCCGTCGCCGTCGAAGTCGTAGACCAGGAACTGGGTGTAGTGGGCGCCCGCCCGGATGTTGACCCCGAGGTCGATGCGGTGCAGCAGGGTGCCGTCCAGCCGGTACGTGTCGAGGTAGACCGGTCCGGTGTAGCCGACCTGAGAGACGTCCTTGGAGTTGGACGGATCCCACTTGACGACGAACTCGTACCGCCCGTCGCCGTCGACGTCGCCGACGCTCATGTCGTTGGCGGAGTAGGTGTACGCCTCACCGGCCGGGGTGACCCCGTCGGCGGGCCGACGCAGCGGCAGGTCGAGGTAGGCCTGCGACCACGGGTGCGCCGGACCGCTGCGGTCGACCTCGACGCCGTCGACCACGGCGGCGACCTGGTAGCCGGCGCCGGTCACGGGGTCGGTGTCCAGGTAGTTGGTGCTGTCGGTCACGGTCGCCAGTCGCCGGCCGTCCCGGTAGACGTGGAAGTCGGCACCGGTCATGCCGGTGGCACCGGATCTGGTCGCCTCGTGGCCGAGCAGTCGCCAACTGAGGAAGACGCCCTGGTGGGTGGTGGCGGCGACCAGGCCGCGGTCGAGATGTTCGAGTTGGACGGCGTCGGGGCGACCACCATCGGTCGGTCCGCTGGCGGGGCCGCGGACAGGGTCGGCCCGATCGGCGGACGCGGCGCTGGCCGGTAGGCCGAGGGTCAGCGTGAGGACGCCGACGAGCAACGCCACGGCGGTGGGTGGACGGTGGGGACGGCGACGTCGGGTACGACGGTTCATCCGGAAATCTCCTCGGTCGACGGGCGGCGTGGCCGGCTCTGGCCGACCGGCCGGCCGCAGGACGGTGTCAGGCACCCGTGACAGTCGATGAAACGATACAAGAAACTGAAGGCTATGAATGTGTTTGCCAGTGTGTCAAGGCGAGCTGTCGCTGAATGAACCGTTCCATTCGGACTGTGGACCGACCCGACGTGGACCACGGTCACCTAAGGTCATCGAGTTGTGACCCCTGCGGCGATCGACTAGGGTCGGTGCACCGATCCGCAGCCAGTCGCGGCAACATCCGGCGGCACCACGCAGTTGGCGATGTGCACCAGCCCCGACGTGCACCATCCCGTCGACGCAACCCGGCCCGTCAAGCCCGTAACGGCGACAACGAGGTAGGAGACAGACGGTGAATCCCTCCCCAGCGTTCCCGCACCGGCAGCGATCCGCGCGTACCACCCGGTCGGCCGGGCTGGCGACGAGCCTCGCCGCCGCGGCGGCGCTCGCGCTGGCCAGCTGCTCGGCCGGCGAGTCCCTGGAGACCGACGACGGGACCCCCACCTCCGACGGCACCCTGGTGGTGGCCATCTCCAGCGAGCCGGACAGTTTGGACGTGCACGTCTCCACCGCGTCGTCCACCTTCCTGGTGCTGGAGAACGTCTACGACACCCTGGTGGAGCCGGCCCCCGACCTGAGTTTCCAACCCGCGCTGGCCACCGAGTGGGAGGTCAGCGAGGACCTGCTCACCTGGACCTTCCAGCTGCGCGACGGCGTCACCTGGCACAACGGGCGGGAGTTCACCGCCAGCGACGTGGTGTCCAGCTTCGAACGGATCACCGACGCGGAGACCGCCGCGAACGCCTGGCGGTTCGAGACCGTCGATGAGGTACGCGAGGTCGACGACCGTACGGTGGAGTTCGTCCTCAACCAGCCGACCCCCAACCTGCTGGCCAACATCGGCGGGTTCAAGGGGATGGCGATCGTCGCCCCCGAGCTGATCGACGGCGACGGGCTGACCACCGACGCGATCGGCACCGGGCCGTTCCGGTTCGTCAGCTACACCCCCGGTGACCGGATCGTGCTGGAGGCCAACCCGGACTACTGGGGCACCGGTCCGTACGTCGACCGGGTCGAGTTCCGGTTCGTCTCCGAGCCGACCACCGCACTGACCAATCTGCGCACCGGTGCCGTGCACCTGACCAACAACGTGCCGGCCCAGGAGATCGCCACCCTGCGCGACGACCCCGACGTCGAGCTCGGCCAGCAGGCCAGCAACGACTACTGGTACTTCACCTGCAACTTCGACCGGCCGCCGTTCGACGACATCGACGTACGCCGGGCGCTGTCGTTCGCCATCGACCGCGAACAGGTGGCCCAGGCCGCCTTCTTCGACGCCGCGACGCCGGTGCAGTCGGCGATGCCGCCGGGCAACTTCTGGGCCACCGACTACGCCCCGTTCAGCCACGATCCGGACCAGGCCCGCGAGCTGCTCGCCGACGCCGGCGTCACCGACCTCACCGTCGACCTGATGCTGACCAACGAGTACCCGCACACCCTGGCCGCCGCCGAGGTGATCGCCAGCCAGTGGGGCGACGCCGGCGTCAACGTTGAGATCCGTACCCTTGACTTCGCCAGCTGGCTCGACGAGCAGGGCAACGGCAGCTACGACTGCTACGTCCTCGGCTGGCTGAACAACCTCGACGGCGAGTACGCCTACTACGCCCAGCACCACTCCGCCGGCTCGTTCAACTTCCACGGCTACGCCAACCCGCAGGTCGACCAGTACCTCGACCAGGCTCGGGCCAGCGTCGAGGACACCGAACGGCGCGACCTCTACCACCAGGCGGCCGGGCTGATCATCGACGAGGTCAGCTACGGCTACCTGTACAGCCCGCAGGCCACGCTGGCCTGGGCGCCGCAGGTGTCCGGCGTGGAGATGCACCCGGACGGCAAGACCCGGCTGCGGACCGTACGGTTGACCGACTGAGCCGGCGCGATGGCGCGTTTCCTACTGTGGCGGGCGCTGCAGACGGTCGTCGCGATGCTCGGGGTCAGCGTCGCGGTCTTCCTGATCGTCCAGCTGGTGCCCGGCGACCCGATCCGGCTGGCCCTGGGCACCCGCTTCGATGAGGAGCTGTACCAGGCGATGCGGGCCCGCGCCGGGCTGGACCAGCCGCTGTTGACCCAGTACGGCGGCTGGCTGGCCCGCGCGGTCACCGGCGACCTGGGGGTCAGCTTCCGCAGCGGTGAGCCGGTCACCCGACTGCTGCTGGCCCGGCTCGGCCCGACCAGCCTGCTCGCCGGCGCGGCGCTCGCCGTCGCGCTGGCGATCGCGCTGCCGTTGGGCATCGTCTCCGCGGTGCGCTCCGGGTCACTGGTGGACCGGATCGCCACCGGGTTCAGCCAGCTGTGGATCTCGGTGCCGGACTTCTGGAGCGGGATCATGTACATCCTGCTCTTCGCGCTGCTGCTGGGTTGGCTGCCGGCCTCCGGTTACGTGTCGCCGTTGGACGATCCGGCCCGGGCGGCCCACCACCTGGTGCTGCCGGCGATGACCGTGGGGCTGATCTCCGGTTCGGTGCTGACCCGGTTCGTCCGCTCGGCGGTGCTGGAGGCGCTGCACCAGGACTACGCCCGTACCGCCCGGGCCAAGGGGCTGTCCCGCTGGCAGACGGTCCGCCGGCACGTGCTGCCCAACGCCTGGATCTCCATCGTGACCGCCGTCGGTCTGCAGCTCGGATTCCTGCTCGGCGGGGTGGTGATCGTCGAGGTGATCTTCGAGTGGCCCGGTCTGGGTCGGCTGGCGTACGACGCGGTCGTCCGGCGTGACTACAGCCTGCTGCAGGGCGCGGTGCTGGCCATCGCGTTGATGTTCCTGGTGGTCAACTTCCTGGTGGACCTGCTGTACGGCTACCTCGACCCGCGGGTACGGCGCCGATGACCCGCCGCCTGTTCCTGTTGCTACTGGGCAACCGGCTGGCCCTGGCCGGGCTGCTGGTGCTGGCCGTGCTGGCGGCGGTCGCCGTGGTCGGGCCGTGGCTGGCCCCGTACGACCCGAACGCGGTCGACGTGCCGGGCCGGCTCGCGGGCCCGTCGTGGGCGCACCCGTTCGGCACCGACAATCTCGGCCGGGACGTGCTCAGCCGGGTGCTGGTCGGCGCCCGGGTGTCGCTGCAGGTCGGGTTCGTCGCGGTGGGCATCTCGCTGACCGCCGGGCTGCTGATCGGGCTGGTCGCCGGCTTCTACTCCGGCGCGACGGACGCGCTGCTGATGCGCACCATGGACGTGCTGTTCGCGTTCCCGGCGATCCTGCTCGCGATCGCGGTGCTGGCCATCCTCGGCCCGGGCATCACCAACGCGATGATCGCCATCGGCATCGTCTACACGCCGATCTTCGCCCGGATCGTGCGGGCCGCGACGCTCGTGGTCTCGGCCCAGCTGTACGTCCGGGCCGCCCGCGCCGTCGGCGCCGGCGACCTGCGGATCCTGCTCCGCCACGTGCTGCCGAACATCGCCGCGCCGGTGATCGTGCAGACGTCGCTGAGCCTGGCGTTCGCGATCCTGGCCGAGGCGGCGCTGTCGTTCCTGGGTCTGGGCGTGCAGCGACCCGATCCGGCCTGGGGCCGGATGCTCGCCGAGGGCCGCGACTTCGTCAGTCAGGCACCGTGGATGGGCGTCTTCCCCGGTCTGGCGATCTTCGCGACCGTGCTGGCGTTCAACGTCGTCGGCGACGGGCTGCGCGACGCGCTCGACCCACGGCAGCGGTCGGTCATCGAGTCGAGGGGGCAGGGCTGATGGCCGGCGACCCGGTGCTGTCGGTACGGGACCTGACGGTGCGCATCGGCACCCGGCGAGGGGTGGCGAAGGTGGTCAACGGGGTCAGCTACGACGTGCGCCCGGGTGAGACGCTGGCCATCGTCGGCGAGTCGGGGTCCGGCAAGTCCGTCGGCGCGCTGGCGGTCCTCGGCCTGCTCGACGAGGCGGCCACCGCCACCGGGCAGGTGCTGCTGGACGGTGTGGACCTGCTGGCCGCCGGTGAGCGCCAGCTGCGGCGGATCCGTGGCAACGAGATCGCGATGGTCTTCCAGGACCCGATGACCTCCCTCAACCCGGTCAAGACGATCGGGTCGCAGTTGGTCGAGCCGATTGAGCTGCACGGCGTGGCCACCGGCACGGCGGCCCGCGACCGGGCAGTGGAATTGCTCGAACAGGTCGGGCTGCCGGACGCCCGCGAGCGGCTCGGCGACTACCCGCACCGGTTCTCCGGCGGGATGCGCCAGCGGGTCATGATCGCGATGGCGCTGGCCTGTGAGCCGAAGGTGCTGCTCGCCGACGAGGCGACCACCGCGCTGGATGTCACCACCCAGGCGCAGATCCTCGAAGTGGTCGCCGGGCTGCAACGACGGCTGGGTCTCGCGGTCGTCTGGATCACCCACGATCTGGGGGTGGTGGCCGGGATCGCCGACCGGGTGGCGGTCATGTACGCCGGACGGATCCTGGAACAGGCACCGGTCGACGAGCTGTACGCCGCGCCCCGGCACCCGTACACGATGGGATTGTTGGCGGCGGTGCCCCGGGTCGGCGCCGATCGGCCGCGCCGGCTGACGACGATCCCCGGCCAGCCGCCGGATCCGACGGCGCTGCCGCCGGGCTGCGCGTTCCATCCGCGCTGCGGCTACCGGCACGACCCACGGGCGGCCACCGAGGTGCCGCCGCTGCGCACGGTCGGCCCGGACCACCGGGTGGCCTGCTTCTACGACGTCGTCGGTGGCACCGCCACCGGTACGGACGGTGGGGATGACTGAGCAGCCGCTGTTGAGCGTGACCGACCTGCGGGTGCACTTCCCGGTCGCCGGTGGCGGGCTCCGCCGCCGGCAGAATGCGGTGGTCCGGGCGGTCGACGGGGTGAGCTTCACTGTCGCGGCCGGCGAGACGTTGGGGCTGGTCGGCGAGTCGGGGTGCGGCAAGAGCACCACCGGGCTGGGCCTGCTGCGACTGGTCGAACCCACCGGTGGGCGGGTCAGCGTGCGGGGCACCGAGGTCACCGCGCTGCGCCGACGCGACCTGCGGGCGATGCGCCGGCACCTTACGATGATCTTCCAGGATCCGTACGCGTCGCTGGACCCCCGGATGACGATCGGTTCGGTCGTCGCCGAGCCGTTGGCGGTGC
The DNA here is from genome assembly GCF_048060315.1 of Micromonospora sp. LOL_013. NCBI lineage: Bacteria > Bacillati > Actinomycetota > Actinomycetes > Micromonosporales > Micromonosporaceae > Micromonospora > Micromonospora sp. LOL_013. The sequence continues at coordinate 60,058 of NZ_JBHMIQ010000016.1, read as the reverse complement.
ACGGCCTGCACCGGGGGTCGCGGGCCCGCCGGCACCGCGTCGGTGAACTGCTGGAACTCGTCGGCCTCGACCCGGACCACGCGCACCGGCACCCGCACGAGTTCTCCGGCGGGCAGCGCCAGCGGGTGGGCATCGCCCGCGCGCTGGCCTGCGAGCCCGAGCTGATCGTCGCGGACGAGCCGATCGCCGCCCTCGATGTGTCTATCCAGGCGCAGGTCATCAACCTGTTGGAGGACCTGCGCGACGAACTCGGGCTGGCGTACCTGTTCATCGCCCACGACCTGGCCGCGGTCGGGCACCTCAGTGACCGGATCGCGGTGATGTATCTCGGCCGCATCGTGGAGGTGGCCGACCGGGCGACGCTGTTCGCCCGGCCGGCGCACCCCTACACCCGGGCGTTGCTGTCCGCGGTGCCGCTGCCCGACCCGGTCGCCGAGCGGGCCCGGGAACGGATCATCCTGCGGGGTTCGGTGCCGTCTCCCGCCGACCCGCCGAGTGGCTGCAACTTCCGGACCCGCTGCCCGGCGGCGTTCGACCGGTGCGCCGTCGACGATCCGGTGCTGACCGCACGCGGCGACGGCCACCTGGCCGCCTGCCACCTACCGCAGGATCACCCCGGCTGAGTGCCAGGCGGGACGGCGCCGTCGGCCGCTCGGTCCCGGTACGGATCCCGCCACTGAATCGCCCGGCCTTGACGGAGCTGGGCGATCGGATTACCGGCCCGGTCGTGCAGCGTCGACTCGTCGACACAGAAGCCGGCCGTCGACCAGACCGTCCGGTTGGTCACGTGGTGCCATTGGCCGGCGACGTCACCGAGGTCGGGTGCGAAGTGAATGGTGAAGTCCACCGACGGCACGAAATGCGGCGGCTGGGACAGGGCGAACAGCCCCGGCGGCAGCGCGTCGAGGTAGATCGAGGCGACGGCGTGCGGGCCGAGCGTCCCACCCAGATCGGTCTGCGGCGAGATGCGGACCCAGGCGGCGGTGCCGTCGGTGAGGCTCGGCGGCCCGGCGGCCCGCACGTCCAGTTGGGCGCTGTAGGCCAGCGGCCGGTGCCGGGGCGCGTACGCCGGCAACTGCTCGGGGTCGCCCCACGCTGCCGGATCCTCGCGGCGACGCCAGCTGAACTTCTGCCCGACCGGCACCAGGGACGCCATCGCGTGTACCCGGGCCCGACCCTGCTGGGCCAGGGTGATCCGCAGGCTGGTGGTGGACCGCCCCCGGTGCAGCGTCTCGGTGGTCAGCTCCACCGGACCGGGTCGGACGCCGGCCACGAAGTGCATGGTTACGGCCTGTGGGGCGAAGCCGTCGACGCTGTCGGCGACGTCGACGATCCGGCCGAGGACGAAGCCGCCGAAGATGCCCTGCATGCCGAGCCACCGCTGGGTGAAGACCGGAGCGCCCATCCGGCTACTTCTCCACGCGGACGTAGTCGCCCGGCCGTGGTGCCGGTCCGGCACCGAGCCGCCGCCAGCCGGACAGGTCGGCGCTGACCACGTCTCCGGCGGCCCCGCCGGGGACCTGGTCGCCGGGCGCCCAGGTGGCACCGGGCAGGTCCGGCAGCGCGGCGTCCGGTCCGAGATGAACGGTTTCGGCGACCGGGGCGGCACCGGCCGGCAGCTGGTCCGCAGGATGGAACACCGCCGGGCCGCCGAACCAGGCGAGCACGGTGGCACCGCTGGGCGCCCACATCCGGGTCCGGACCGCGCCGGCGGGGATGAACGTCAGGTCGCCGCGCCGGTAGGTGGCGTCACCGAGGTGCAGCTCCCCGGCGAGCACGACGAACTCCTCGTCGACGAGGTAGCCGCCAGCGACGTCGCGGGCAAAACCGGGCGGGAAGTGGCCGTGCACGACGAACGCCCCCGACCGGGAGGCCAGCCGGGTGAGGTGGAAACCGAGGTTGGCACCGGGCATCGGCACCTCCTGCCACGGATGCCGTGCCGCGGTCAGGTCGACCTGCTCCGGCCGTGGAGCGCGTGGGGCACGGTTGCCGCCGCTCATCCCAGGCCCGCCCGTTCGGCCAGGGTCAGCGTACGGCGGGCGCCGCGCAGCACCGCCGCGTCGACGAGCCGGCCGGCCGTGTCCAGCACCACGCCGGTGCCGGCGGCGGTGGCCGTCTCGAGCAGGGCGATGGTGTCACTGGCCGCCCGGACCTCGGCGGCCGTCGGCGTGTAGACCTGATGCACCACCGGCAGCTGGTTCGGGTGAATGCAGGCCCGGCCGACGAAGCCCTGCCGGCGCAGCCGCCGGGTCGACGCGTCCAGTGCGGCGTCGTCGGCGGTGATCCGCGACACCGGGCCGACCGGCGGATGGATGCCACCGGCCGCGCTGGCCACCACGACCTGGCTGCGGGTCGGGACGAACTCGGCGTCGTCGGCGCCCGGTTCCAGGCCGAGTTCGCCGGCCAGGTCGACCTCACCGAGCTGCAGCTGGTACACCCGGGGTTGCCGGGCGATGGCGGCGATGTCGAGCAGCGCGGCGGCGGTCTCCACCATCGGCATCAGCAGCGTGTCGTGGTCAGCGGCGTCGGCGAGCACCCGGGCGGCGTCAGCGACCTCGCTGGCAGTGCCGACCTTGGCCAGTACCACGCCGGTGAGCGCCGGCTGGCCGGCGACGGCCCGCAGGTCCGTGTCGCGCAGCGGGCCGGAGTTGACCCGTACCCAGATCGGCAGGTCGCCGGGTCCGGCGGCGAGCCAGCCGACGACGGCCTCGCGGGCAGCGGCCTTGCCGGCCAGCGGCACCGCGTCCTCCAGGTCGACGATCAGCGCGTCGGCGCCGCGCCGGGCCGCCTTGGCCAGCTTGTCGGCGGCGTGGCCGGGCACGTACAGGTAGGACCGGGGTGGCACCGGGTCGCCCATCAGACGGTCACCTCGCCACGTACGAGGGCCTTCGCCACGACGGTACGCAGCACATCGTTGGTGCCTTCGCCGATGCTCATCAGGATCGCGTCGCGGTACAGCCGCTCCACTTCGAACTCGGTCGAGTAGCCGTAACCTCCGTGGATCTTCATCGCGTCGATGGCGGCCTCCAGGGCGACCTCCGAGCAGAAGATCTTCGCCATGCCGGTCTGCGCGTCGGCGCGACCCTGGCGGACCGCGTCGGCCGACCAGTACGCCATCAGCCGGGCCGCCTGCACCTGGGTCGCGATGGTGGCGAGCTTGAGCTGGATGGCCTGGAACTCGGCGATGTGCTTGCCGAACGCCTTACGTTGGCGGGCGTAACCCAGGGCCTCCTCGTGGGCCCGCTGGGCGATGCCGACCGACCGGGCGGCGATGTTGACCCGGCCCCACTCCAGGGCGGACAGCGCCTGCTTGAGACCGATCCCTTCGACTCCGCCGAGCAGCCGGTCGGCGGGCACCCGGACGTCGTCGAGCAGGATCTCGCAGGACTCGGTGCCCTTGTAGCCGAGTTTGGGGATGTCCTTGGTGACGGTGAAGCCGGGCAGGTCGGCGTCGATCAGCAGGATGCTCATGCCCTTGTGTGCCGGGCTGGCCTGCGGGTCGGTCTTGACCAGGACCGGCAGCGGGTCGGCGTACCGGGCATTGGTGATCCAGATCTTGGTGCCGTTGACCACGTAGTGGTCGCCGTCGCGGCGGGCCGTGGTGCGGATGCCCTGCAGGTCGGTGCCGGCGTCGGGTTCGGTCAGCCCGATGCCGGTGCGCCGTTCACCGCTGGCCAGAGCGGGCAGGTACGCCTGCTTCTGCTCCTCGGTGCCGTGCATGACGATCATGCGGCAGGCCAGCGAGTGGCTGCCGAGGATGCCGGCGATGCCCATCCATCCCCGGGATATCTCCTCGAAGACCAGGGCGAATGACACCGGGTCGAGGTCGAGGCCGCCGTAGGACTCGGGGACGGTGACGCCGAACAGGCCCATGTCGGCCATGCCTTTGACGATCTCCGTCGGATAGCGGCCGGTCTGCTCCCATGCCCGGGCCACCGGGATGATCTCGCGGTCCACGAAGGAGCGCAGCAGCTGCTGGAACTCGCGCTGTTCCTCGGTGAGGGTGAAGTCCATCGGGGCCTCCTGGGTGGTCGGCGGGCTCAGCGAAAAGCGGGCTCAGCGGGGATCGGCCGGCGTGGGTCGGCGTGGCGTGGGTCGGCGGAAGACCGGCAGGGCGCGGCCGTCGGGCAGGTCGACCCAGTCGACGGTGACCGGGTCGCCGATCCGCCAGCCGGCATCGTCCGGTTCGGTGCCGGGGCTGAGGCCGTCGAGGCGGGTGAGTAGCAGCGGGCCTTCGGCGAGCCGGACCCGGGCGATGGTGTACGGCACCGCCAGGTCGCGGCGCGGCGCCCGGTGCACGACGGTGAACGTGTCGACGGTGCCGTCGCCGCTGGCTTCGGTGAAGCCGAGCCGCGTGGTGTCGCCGCAGCGGACGCAGACCGCGCGGGGCGGATGCTGATGGTGCCCGCAGCCGGTGCAGGTCTGCAGCACGAGGCGGTGTTCACAGGTCGCCTGCCACCAGTCGGCGGTCAGGTCGTCGGCGGGTGGTACCTCGGGCAGCGGGTTCATCACGACACCCCCAGCACGACGGTGGCGTGGGTGGACAGGATCGCGCCGGTGCCGTGCGCGACGGCGATCCGCGCGCCCGGCACCTGCCGGGCACCGGCCTCGCCGCGCAGCTGGCGGACCGCCTCGACCAGCAGCAGCACCCCGAACTGGCCGGGGTGGCAGTACGACAACCCGCCGCCGGAGGTGTCCAGCGGCAGGTCACCACCGGGGCGGATCCGGCCGCCGGCGATGTAGTCGAGCACCTCGCCTTCGCCGCAGAAACCGAGAGCTTCGACGCTGAGCGCGGCGGTGATGGTGAACGAGTCGTACACCTGCAGCACGTCGACGTCGGCGGCGGTGATCCCGGCCCGGGCGAACGCCTCCGCGCCGGCCTCGCGGGCCCCGGTGTCCAGGATGTCGTCGGCGGCGGTCATCGACGTGTTGGTGGAGCGTTCGCCGTAGCCGAGCACCGCGACCGGCACCCGGCGCAGGTCACGGGCCCGGTCCGCGCTGGTCAGCACGATCGCGCCGCCGCCGTCGGTGACCAGGCAGCAGTCGGCGACGGTCAGCGGGGTGCAGACCGTCGAGGCGGCCCGCACCTCGTCGACGGTCAGCGGCGGCGCACCGTAACGGTAGGCGGCCGGGTTGAGCCGGGCCCATTCGCGGGCGGCGACGGCGATCTCGGCCAGCTGCTCCGGGCTGCCGGCGTAGCGGTGCAGGTACGCCTGGGCGGCCATCGCGTAGTAGGAGATCGGGAACAGCGGCGCGTACGGCGTCTCGAACTGCGCCTCCGGGGTGTGCTCCTCGATCACCCCGGCCAGGCTGCGCGACCGTGCCGACCGCTGGTTGGAGGCAAAGCTGATTGCCACGACGCTGGCCTGGCCGGCGTCGATGGCCTGCACGGCGCGGGCCACCATCATCTCGGCGGCGCTGCCGCCGACGAAGCTGGCGTCGACCCAGCGGGGCCGCAGCCCGAGGTGGTCGGCGAGCGCGGTGGTCGAGAAGCGGGAGATGCCGGTGGTGGCCAGCCCGTCGACGTCGGCGAGGGTGAGCCCGGCGTCGGCCAACGCCCGGGTGACCGCCTGGGTCTGCAGGGTCAGCGTCGACGCGGTGGTGACCCCGAGGTCGGATTCGGCCGCCCCGACGATCGCCACCGCCGCCCGGTCCCGCCCGGTCACGGCACACCGTCGGCGGTGCCCGCGCCTGGTCCGTCGGCGGTGCCGAGCAGGACGACAGCCCGGGCCGGCCGGGCCGCCGGACGTTCGGGGCCGTAGTCGCTGGCGGCGATGACGGCGGCCAGTTCGACCTCGATCCGGTCGCCGTCGACCTTGACCACCGTGCCTGTGCAACGCACCGTCTCACCGGCGAACATCAGGTTGCGGAAGGTGAAGGAGAGCTGCCGCACGAAGCAGTACGGCCCAAAGGCGTCCTGTACCAGTTCGACGAAGAGCGCGCCGAAGACCTGGCCGTCGACGACCGGGCCGGGCACCTTGGCGGCCGCCACGAACTCCGGGTCGTAGTGCAACCGGTACCAGTCCCAGGTGGCGCCGGCGTAGGCGACCATGTCGGCCAGGGCGATGGTGCGTTCCAGCCCCGGCAGGGTGTCACCGACCTGCGCGATCACGTCGGATCACCGCCCATCGCGACCAGGATGATGGTTTCCTCGTTGACCGTCAGTAGTTCGCCGTGCTGGTTGGTGTAGGTGGCCCGGGAGCCGACGACCAGCATGTCGTCGCCGCCCCGGGTGCGTTTCTCGGTCAGGTCGTGGATCTCCCAGGTCGCGGTGATCACGTCGTCTGGGCGGACCCGCCGGTGGAAGGTGTACGTGTTGCCGCCGCGTACCTGCCGGGTGCCGGGCACGTCCAGGTGCCAGGAGTGGCCGGCGTAGCCGTCGGAGGCCATCGGCAGCCCGGTGTACTGGCCGGTCTCGCAGATCAGCGTCGGCGGGGCGGTCACCCCGGGCAGGCCGTGCGCCCGGGCGTAGTCGCCGTCGCGGTAGATCGGATTGTCGTCGCCGACCGCCATCGCGAAGTAGCGCCCGGCGGCAGCACCGAGCGCCTCCGGCGCGGTGTAGACCTTGCGGGTGCCGAGCAGCGCCCGCAGCTCGTCGGTGAGCAGGCCCATCAGCTACCTCCAGCGGTGCTCGGCCCGTCGGCGGGCTCGACCCGGTCGACGGCCAGCTCGGCCGGTTCGTCGGCGGGCTCGGGGTAGACGGCGGTCGGGAAGACCTCCAGCAGGAACTCGGGGCGCAGCAGCGCCGCGCAGATCGCCCCGGTCGACGCCGGCCAGGGCGGGCTGAGCAGCCGCTCGCGTACCCCGGCGACCGCCCGGTAGTCGCCGATCGCCGAGGCGACGCAGAATTCGGTGGTCTCCACCAGGTCCTGCGGGCCGAGCCCGGCGTGGTCGAGCAGTTCGCGGATCGCTCCGTAGGTCACCTCGGCCTGCGCGCCGATGTCGTCGGGGTGCAGCGCCTGCTGGGTCCGCATGTCCAGGGCGGCGAAACCGGACATGTACAGGGTCCGGCCGGCCTTCACCCCGGGGGCGTAGGTCAGCGAGTCGTACCGCGACCAGCCGGGGTTGACCAGTTCCAGCGGATGCCGCGACGCGGTGACGTCGATCGCGACCAGCGCATCGGGATGGTGCAGCCGGCTCATCAGGATGCCACCGGCTCCCGGGTAGACGCCGGCACCGCCGAGCCGTTCGGCGCGGACCCGGTGGGTCCTGCGGTACACCTCTCGGGTCGCCGGGGTGGAGTAGTCGTAGGTGGTGACAGCGGCGTCGAGCGACAGACCGGCGGCGACGAGCAGGTCCTGCGCCCGGTCCAGGCAGTACGCGTACTGGCTGACGAAGTCGCCCGGGTGGACCACCTCGCCGGTGGCGTCGACCGGCAGCATGGTCGGCAGGTAGACGGCACCGTCGTGGCCGCCGCGCACCGGTGAGGGCACCCAGCTGCCGGCGGCTCGCGGTTCGCTGGCGACAAGCAACTGGCCGCCGCCGCCGACGGCGTGCAGTTCGATCTCGATCAGCGCGGCCCGGCGGACCAGCCGCTCGACCACGACGGTACGGACCACCGGCTGGTGCTCGCCGAACACCTCGGCGCGCGCAGCGGCCGCGGCGGCGTAGTCGTCGAGGCCGGCCACGGTGACGTTCTCGGTGACCCGGGTGACGTCGGCCGGTCCGTAGCCGGCGGCTTCCAGGATGGTCAGCACCTTGCGGTACGCGGTGGCGGTCTGGGTGGCCAGGTCACCGCCGACGGTCATCTTGCCGAGCGTGGTGTCGAGCGCGGCGGCGGTGTGCCCGGAGGTCCAGGCGGCGTCGCCGTCGGCCAGCCCGAGGCAGAAGGTGAACCCGTCGTACGGGAACCAGGGAAAGTCGGCGGGTCGGATCGCGGCGGGCGGCACGGGCGTCTCCCTGGTCAGTCACCGGCGGCGGCCAGCGCCGCCATGATCGGGTCGAGGTCGTCGAGGTCGTCGAGGCGGCGCAGCAGGTCGACGACGGGCGCGCCGGCCGGGCCGGCGTTGCCGAGGAACTTGGCGGCCAGCTCGTCGTCGGTCAGCGGGGTGTCCGGGCCGCCGCCGCTGCGCGGCACCACGCCGCGTACGGTCGTGCCGTCGGCCAGGGTGACCACGACGGAGCCGGGGGCGTCGGCGGCATGCCCGCCGGTGGCGACGATCCGCCAGTGCAGCTGGGCCGCGAGGGCGGTCACGTCGGCGCGGTCGATGGCGTCGGGCCGGTAGCTGGCGGTGGTCAGGTCGCCGTCGAGCAGTGTCGCGGCGACGCTCCACGGCAGCGAGAACTTCGCCGCGTACGGGGTGGCCGGCCGGGTCAGGTCCCGGCCGGGCCCGCAGACCGTGGGTGCCGAGTCGGGGTGCACGTCGACGTCGATCCGGGCGATCGCGGCCGGGTCGGCGGGGAAACCGGGCTGGCGGCGGGCGGCGCGGGCGGCGTCGATCGCGGCGTGCGACAGCTGGCAGGCCGGGTAGGGCTTGATGCCGATCCGGAGGGTTTCCCAGCGTTGGCCGAGGCCGGCGATGATCGACGCTGGGTCGACGGGGCCGGCGGCCAGGGCGTCGAAGACGCCGTGCGGGCCGTCGAAGACGTTCGCCGGGCCGGCCGCGCCGGCGGCGGCGAGCCGGGCGGCGAGGATGCCGGCGTGCGAGGCGAAGCCGGGGTGCAGTTGTTTGGTGGCCGCCCCGGTGTGCAGGAAGGCGAGCAGCCCGCCGGCCTGGCTGCCGGCGATGCCGAGCGCGTCGGTGGCGCGGGCGGTGTCCAGCCGCAGCAGCCGGGCGGTGACCAGCGCGCTGGAGAAGACCCCGGCGACCATGGTGGCGTGCAGGCCGCGGGCGTGGAAGCCGTGCGGGGCGGCGGCGGCGACCCGGCAGACCGTCTCGTACCCGGCGATGGCGGCGTGCAGTACGTCGCGGCCGCTGGCGCCGACCTGCTCGCCGACGGCGAAGGCCGCGGGCAGCACCACGGCGGTGGCGTGCACCAGGCCGGCGGCGTGGGTGTCGTCGAAGTCGAGCGCGTGCACCATGGCGCCAGCGGCCAGCGCGGCGGCGGGGGCACCGATCGTGTCCCGGCCACCGAGCAGGGTGGCTTCCGGTGGGCCGCCGAGGTCGCGGGCGACGTGCAGCGCCGGGTCGACGGTGCCGCCGCGCCGGCCGGCCAGGGCGGTGCCGAGGCCGTCGAGCAGGTGCCGTAGCGCGGCCCGCCGGACCGCCGCCGGCGGGTCGAGCGGTCCGGTCGCCCAGTCGGCGAGGGCTGCGGCGATCATCGCGGGCCGGTCATCGTGCGGTGTCCTCGGAGCCGGCGGCGGCCGGGCCGGGGCTACGGGGGGCGCCGAACGCGCCGGCGGCGGTCAACTCGGCCAGGGTCTGCGGGTCGAGCCCGAGGATGTCGCCGGTGACGGTCGCGAAGTCCTCGTTGCGTTGCGGCGCGCGGCGGTACGCGGGCGGTTCGGCGCCGACCCGCACCGGGCTGGCGAGCTGCGCCACGGTGCCGAACCGGGGGTGTTCGGTGGTGACCACGAGGTCCCGGGCGGCGGTGTGCTCCTCGGCCAGCGCCGCCGGCACGTCGTTGATCGGCCCGCAGGGGATCGCGGCGGCGTACAGCTGGGTCAGCCACTCCTCGACGGTGCGCTGCCGGAAGATCTGCTCCAGTTCGGCGAGCAACTCGTCGCGGTTGTCGCGGCGGGTGCCGAAGGTCCCGTACGGCGATCCGGCGGCGGCCCATTCGGGGTGGCCGACGACGTCGGCGAGCCTTCCCCAGAACTTCTCCTTGGCGCAGCCAACCACCATCCAGCCGTCCTTGGCCTGAAAGACCTGGAACGGCACCAGCGACGGGTGCGCCGAGTGGTGGGTGCGGGCCGGCTGGAAGCCGGCGTTGAGATGCCAGGTGGCCGGGTAGGTGAGCATCGAGATCGCGGTGTCGTAGAGGCTGACGTCGCAGTCCATGCCGACGCCGTCGCGGCGGGCGGCGTGCACCCCGGCGAGCAGCGAGATGGCGGCGACGAACCCGCCGGAGTAGTCGACCAGGGACAGTCCGGACTTGGTCGGTGGTCCGTCGGGTTCACCGGTGAGCTCCATCCAGCCGGCGAGTCCCTGCAGGATGTAGTCGTAGCCGGGTTCGGCCCGACGCGGGCCGGTCATCCCGAAGCCGGTCAGCGAGACGCAGACGATCCGCGGGTTGATGTGCTTGAGGTCGTCGTAGCGAATTCGCATCTTCTCCGGCACGTCGCCACGCAGGTTCGAGTAGACGACGTCGGCGACGGCGACGAGCTTCTCGAACACCTCGCGGCCGGCGTCGGTGGTCAGGTCCAGTGACAGGCTGCGTTTGTTGCGGTTGAACGTCTCGAAGAACAGCGAGTCCTCGTCCTCGGCGTACGGCGGCACGTAGCGGCCGACGTCGCCGCCGGCCCGTGGATCCTCGATCTTGATCACTTCGGCGCCGAGGTCGGCCAGGTGTACGGTGCCGAACGGGCCGGCGCCGTACTGCTCCACGGCGATGATCCGGATGTCGGCCAGCGGCGTCATGCTGCGGCTCCGGTCAGCTCGGCGATCAGCGCGATGATCTCGTCCTGGGCGGCGCGGGTCTCGGCGGCGGGCAGCCCGTGGGTGGGTGGACTCAACTTGACCGAGTCGGCGATGCCCGCGTACCCGGCGATCCGCTCGGCAACCTCGGCGCGGTCACCCGCCAGGGTCAGCGTGTCGACCATCCGGTCGCTGACGGAGTCGGCGAGGTGGTCGGCGCCGGCGCCGGCCCGGAACGCGTCGATCACCTGTTGCTGGTCGTCGGCGAGGCCGTGGAAGGCGAAGAAGTCGGCGTAGGTGCGCACGGTGGCGTAGAAGCCGACCAGGCCGGCGGCGCGGCGGCGGGCCAACGCCCGGTCGTCGGCGACCGAGCAGCAGGCGGAGACGACGACGTCGAGGTCGGCGCGGGTCCGGCCGGCCCGATCGATGCCGGCGGTCAGGTCGGGCAGGATCTGCCCGGCCAGGTACGCCGGAGAGCAGAGTTCGTGGCTGATCCAGCCATCGCCGATCTGCCCGGCCAGCCGGGTCATCAGCGGCCCCATCGCGGCCAGGTAGACCGGGATGCCGGCCGGCGGCACCGGGAACGGGCGTTCGTAGCCGCGGATGCGCATCGGCTCGTGCTCGCCGTCGAGCATCATCGGTTCGCCGGTGGCGCAGTTGGCCCAGAAGTGCCGGATGTTACGGACGGTCTCCCGCAGGTGGGCGACGGGTTTGCCGAAGTCGACGTGGTGCCAGTCCTCGTTGAGTCGCCGGACGCCGGTGCCGAGGCCGAGGATGAACCGTCCATCGGAGAGCTCGTCGAGGTCGAGCGCCTCCAGCGCGGTGATCATCGGGCTGCGGGTGAAGGCCAGCACGATCGAGGTGCCGATCCGGGCGGTCGTGGTGGTGCCGGCCAGCGCGGCGGCGGTGCCGGTGGCACTACGGTGCAGTTCGGAGACCCAGAGCACCTCGGCGCCGGCCTGCTCGGCGCGACGGCCGGCGGCGGCGAGTTCGGCGAGGGTCTCTCCCCAGGGCTGGTAGGTCAGGCGCAGGCTCATCCGGTCGCCTCGTTCTCCAGCGACAGCGGGGTGGCGGCGGCCGGGAAGATCCCCTCGACCTGCTTGGCGCCACGCTTGTAGACGTAGAAGGTGCGTTTGAAGGCGCAGACCTGTGCGCCGTCCTGGTTGAGGGTGCGGGTGCGGACCGTCACGATCCCGGCGTACGGGCGAGACCCGGATTCACGCTTGTCGAGCACTAACGATTCACTGTAGAGGGTGTCGCCGGCGAACACCGGGTGCGGCAGGACGATCTCGTTCCAGCCGAGGTTGGCAAAGGCGTTCTGAGTGAGGTCGGTGACGCTCTGCCCGACCGCGATGGCCAGGGTCAGGGTGGAGACGACCAGTGGCCGCTCGAACTCCGACCGGGCGGCGTACTCGGTGTTGAAGTGCATCTGGCTGGTGTTCATCGTCAGCAGGGTGAACCAGGTGTTGTCCGCCTCGGACACGGTGCGCCCGAGGGGATGCTGGTAGACGTCGCCGACGCCGAAGTCTTCAAAGAAGCGTCCGGTCCACCCCTGCCGTACCGACATCGACCGATCCTCTCGCCCGCCCGTGAACTGCCACCAGCTTATTTGTCTGACTTTTACGAGTCAAGGGTCAGCAACTCAACCAGGCCAACGAAAACGCCCTGCTCAGCACGACAGCAGGGCGTAGTTCCGAAACATCAGGTATTTAGTTGTGAGATTGTCTTCAGTGTCCGTCGTACGCCCGGCGGACGGTACCCAGGTGGGCCCGCATCGCCGCCTGCGCACCCTCGACATCACCGGCCTCGACATAGCCGCAGATCTCGGTGTGTTCGGCGTCGATCTGGCTCCAGTACTCCGCGGGCATGTCGCGGTCGGCGGTCCGCGCCTGCAGCACCCGGAAGACCGGCTCGGCCATCACCCCGAGCAGCTGGTTACCGGTCGCCTCGACCAGCACCCCGTGGAAGGTCCGGTGCTCACGGAACTTGCGGCCGCGGGCCCGAGTCGACTTCTCCCGCTCCACCGCTTGACGCATCAGCACCAGATGTTCGTCGGCGCGGCGCAGCGCGGCCAGCCCGGCCGCCGGCACCTCCAGGCACTCCCGCGCCTCCAGCAGGTTGTCCAACGTGATGTCCCGGGCCCCGGACATCAGCCCGAAGCTCATCTCCAGATACTCGCTCACCTGGTCGAACTGCACCCGGGCCACGAAGGTGCCGCCGGTGGTTCCCCGGGTGGTGCGGATCAGATCCTTGGACGCCAGCACCCGCAACGCCTCCCGTACCGTGCTACGGCTGACCCCGAAGATCTCCGACAGTTCGACCTCGGTCGGCAACCGGTCCCCCGCGGTCAGCGACCCGTCCAGGATCCGCTCCCGCAACTGGTCGGCGACCTGCTGGTACGCGGGTTGGACCCGGGTCACCCCGAGCACCCCAGGATCCCGGCGGTGCCCCGGGATCGCCTTTTCCGACCGGCTCGCCGGCTCGTGCGTCACGTCCTTGGCCATGGTCACTTCGGCTCCGCATCCTTTCGGACCCGCACACCGCAGTGCGGATTCGTCGCGAACCACCACGGTAGGGCATGGCGGACGCCGATCCGCGTCACTGTCGGCCATCCCCGGTCGAACGGGTGGTCCCGGCCAGCTCGCCGATCAGCGCCCGCGTTGCCGCCCGTTCCTCCGGGGTGCCGTAGAACTGGGCCGCGAAGGTGCTCGCCCCGGCCCGCGCATAGCGGTCGATCTCGGCCCGCACCTCGTCTGCGTCACCGACGATCGCCATCTGGTTGGCCCGCTGTAAACCTTCACGGTCCAGCATCGCCCGGTAGGACGGCTTGTCGTCGTACCAGCCGAGCACCGGGTCGATCGCCGCGCGGGCCCGGGTCGGGTCGTCGGTGACGCAGACCGCGGCGGTCACCACGATCTCGGGGGCCGGCCGACCAGCCGTCCGCGCGGCGGCGGTGATCGCCGGTACGGTCAGCTCGGTCAGCGTGCGCGGGCCGACCATCCAGGTGATCGTGCCGGCGGCAAGGGCACCGGTCAGCTCCAGCATCTTCGGGCCCAGCGCGGAGACCATCACCGCCGGTGCCGGCGGGTCGCCGCTGATCGTCAGGTCACCCCGGGCGGTGATCACCTCACCGGTGTAGCGGACCCGCTGGGTCAGCGCGCCGGTCAGCGCGGTCAGGTACTCGCGCATGTAGCGCGCCGGCCGCTCGTAGGACATCCCCCAGCAGGGCTCGACCACCTGCGGGTGCGACGGCCCGACGCCGAGCACCAACCGGCCGCCGAGCAGCATGTTGGTGGTGAGCGCCTGCTGGGCCAGGGCCATCGGGTGACGCGGGTAGACCGGCACCACGGCGGTGCCGATCCGCAGCCTGGTCAGGTGTCGACCGTACGCGCCGATCACGGTCAGCGCGTCGTGCCCGAAGCCCTGGGTCAGCCAGTAGCTGGCGATCCCGTCGGCGTCGGCGGCCCGGAGGTCACGCTCGAGGTCGTCGAGCCGTTCAATGTGGCTGAAGATCCCGTAGTCCATCGTGCCCCTCAGTGCCGGAATTCCCGCATGGACTCGCCGCGCCGGGCGGTCGAGGCGTCGGAGCGGGCCAGCATCGCCAACCCGAACGCCTCGGCTGCGGACCGCTGCGCCTGCACCGCCGTCCACACCGTCTCCACCGTGGTGGTCAGCACGTCGAGCGGATGCTGGGCGATCTCGGTGGCGATGGCCAACGCCCGGTCCACCAGATCGGCCGGAGCGGTCACCTCGGTCACCAGACCGAGCTCCAGCGCCCGGCGGGCGTCGATGCGATACGCGCGCCCGGTCAGCACCATCCGCATCAGCTCGCCGAGCGGCAGCCGCCCCAGCGCGCCGACCGCCTCAACCGGGTTGGCCAGGCCCACGTCGTGGTGGGTGTCGAAGAAGGTCGCCGTCTCGGTGCAGAGCACCACGTCGGCGTCGTTGACGAAGTGCCAGCCACCGGCGCAGCAGTGCCCGTTGACCGCCGTCACCACCGGCTTGTAGACGCTCAGGTCACGGGCGGTCAACGCGACCCGGCCGGCGTGGTCCAGCGACGGACTGGTGACCCCGACGTCGAGGGTGTCGTCGACGTCGAAGCCGGTGCAGAAGCCGCGCTCGCCGGCTCCGGTCAGCACGGCGACGTGCAGGCCGTCGTCGGCACCGAACCAGCGCCAGGTACGCCGCAGTTCGTCGACCATCGCCCGGTCGTAGGCGTTGAGCCGGTGCGGCCGGTCCAGGGTGACCAGCAGCACCCGCCCGTGCCGGGCCAGCGTGAGGGTGCTGGTCGGCGGCGGTTTCACGGCTGCTCCGGGTTTGCCGCGCCGACGCCCGGCGCAGAATCGGGCTCCGGCTCAGGCTCGGGCAGTGGGCGCAGCAGGTAGGAACGCGTCATCCGCAGGACGGTCTCGTCCCGCTGGTTGCGTACGTCGTCGTGCACCACGCCCACGTACATCCGCCCGCCCGGGGTCGGCTCCAACCGCGTCACCTCGATACGCACCCGTAGCGTGTCACCGGCGAACACCGGCCCGGTGTACCGGATCTCGTCGATGCCGAGCGCGGCGTGACAGTCCAGGCCGGCGGCATACCAGGCGGCGTACATGGTCGTCGAGGTGAGCCCGGCGGCGAGCGCGATCAGGCACGGCCCGCCCAGGATCGGCCGGCCGAACCCGGTGCCGCGCATGTACTCGGCGTCGGTGTGCAGCGGGCCATTCTCCCAGGAGACGTTGACGATCGCGGCGAAGTCTCCGTCGGTCAGCGTCCGGGCCGGCGTGAGCAGCACCGCCCCGGCCGCGAACGCGGTCGGCAGCCGGGGTCGCAACGCGCCGGTCACGACGCACCCGGCCCGGCGAGTCGGGTGTGTGCCTCGTCGACGACGAGACCACCGTCGTCGGTGGCGGTCATCGTCGAGATGATCTCGTGGGTGAGTTCGCGGCTGACGTCGAACAGCCGGGGATCGTCGTAGCTGCGCGGCAACGGCACCTCGACGTCGACCACCCGGCGTACGGTCGACGGCCGGTTGGACATCAGCACCACCCGGTCGGAGAGCACCGCGGCCTCGAACACGTTGTGGGTGACGAAGACGAACGCCTTGCCCGCCGTCTGGGTACGCAGTTCCAGCAGCAGCTGACGCAGGCTGCGGGCGGTGAACTCGTCCAGCCCGCTGAACGGCTCGTCCATCAGCATCACCGGCGCGTCCAGGACGAACGCCCGGGCCAGCGCGGTGCGCTGCTGCATGCCGCCGGAGATCTGGTGCGGATAGTGGTTCTCGAAGCCGGCCAATCCGACCCGACGCAGCACCGGCATCACCCGGTCGGACCACTGCGCCCGGTCCACCCCGGTCGCCTTCAGGGCGAACTCGACGTTCTGCCGGACTGTCTTCCAGGGCAGCAGCCGCGGCTCCTGGAACACGTAGCTGAACTGCACCCCCGGCGCCCCGCTGCGGATCTCGGCTGTGCCGGTGAAATCGGTGTCCAGCCCGCTGAGCATGTTCAGCACGGTCGACTTGCCGCAGCCGGACGGTCCGACCAGCGCGACGAACTCGCCGTCGGCGATCTCCAGGTTCATCCGCTCGATGACCGTGATGAAGCCGTTGCGGGTGTGGAAGCCCTTGACCAGGTCGGATATGACGATCCGGGCGTCGGCGCTCATCGGCCCCCCTCCGGACGCCAGCGGAACAGCTTGGCCTCGATCGGTTTGAACACCGCCAACTCCAGCACCACCATCAGGATCGAGAAGAACAGCGTGAGTGCGAAGACCTGTTCCATCCGGAAGAGCTGGAACCAGTAGTTGAGCCGGTAGCCGATGCCGTCGGTGCGGCCGAGCAACTCGGCGAGGACGACGACCTTCCACACGATGCCGAACCCGAACCGGGCCGAGGCCATCACCGCCGGCAGCACCTGGGGCAGGGTCACCTCCCGGGTACGCAGGCCCCGCGACGCGCCGAGAGTGCGGGCCATCTGGCCGAGCCGGGGGTCGATCGCCTTGACCCCGGACCACATGTTGATCGCGATGATCGGAAAGGACGTCAGGGTGATCGCCACGACGGTGGCGGTGTCGTTGAGGCCGAACATGATGAACGCGACGATCACCCAGCAGAGGCTGGGGATGGTCTGGCCGACGGCGATCCAGATGTCCAGCAGCCCTTCGGCGATCCGGGACAGCCCCATCACCAGACCGACCAGCACACCGAGCACCATGGAGGCGGCGAAGCCGATCAGGATCCGGACCATGGTGACCTGCAGGTCGGTCCAGAAGACCGTCTCCTGCACGCTGGTCACCAACGCCGACGCGGTGGTCCACGGGGTCGGCAGGATCCGCTCCCCGACGGCCAGTGAACCCAGCCACCAGATGACGATCAGCATGAACACGGAGGCGATCCGCAGCGAGACGCCGTGCCGCAGGAAGCGGTGGGCGCCACCGCGCCCACCGCCACCACGGCCCCCCGCCGCGCCACGATCCGCCGCGCCGGCTGTCGCGAGCGCCGGTTGGGTGGTTTCGGACAGGGTCATCGTGCGTCTCCTCGCGAGGCGGGGTGGTCGAGGTCAGACGAACAGTCCGTCGGGCACCTCGGGCAGGAATTCCGGCTCACCGTTCTCGCTCAGGAAGGTGAGCAGCTCGGCGGCCTGCTGCTTCTCCTGCTCGCCCCACTGCTCGACGAGTCGGCCGCGCTGGTTCTCCCAGATCACGTCGAGCACCGCCTGGTCGTCGATGTCGTACAGCTCCCGCAGGGCGGCGTCCCACAGCGACTGGTCGCTGTTGAACCGGGTCTGGTATTCGAGGTTCACATCGACGAAGGCCTGCACGGCCTCCTGGTTGGCGTCGATGAAGTCGGTGGCGAAGTCCCAGCCGGCGGTGAACGCCTGCAGCCCGGTGGCCTCCTCCAGCAGCACGCCGAGGTCGCCCAGCGACCGGTACTCGCCGCTGACCACTCGGTCCGCGCCGGCCGGGTCGATCACCAGCGCCATGTCCACGTCGCCCTCGCCGAGCAGTTCAGCCATCAGGTTCGGGGCGCCGTACTGCACCTCGCAATCGGTGGTGGGGTTGAAGCCGTGGTACTCGCGGCAGAGCGCGAAGAACTGGTTGGTGGAGGAACCGATGGCACTGCCGAACAGTCCGAGCTTGCGCCCGCGCAGGTCGGCGAGGGACTGGATGTCGCTGTCGGCGCGCACCAGGATTCCGTTGGTGGTGCGCTGCAGCGCGAAGACCACCTTGCGGTCGACGCCGGTGGCGACCAGGTTGGCGGTGGACGGGATCCCGCCGAGGCCACCGTCGACCTCGTTGGCCCGGTACGCGGTGTAAACGGCGGCCGCCTCGGCGTACTCCTCGTACTGGATGTCGAGGCCGGCGGCCTCGAAGGCACCGTCGGACATGGCGAGCTTGAACGCGGCGAGCGCCGAGGCCGGTAGTCCGGCGAGTCGGATCGTGGTGAGGCCGCCGTCGGCGGCCCCGGTGGAGTCGGAGTCGGAGTCGGAGTCGCCACTACCGCAGGCGGTCAGCAGTACGCCGCCCATGAACGCGCCGCCGAGACCGGCGAGCACGGAGCGACGGGAGAGGGCGGCACCGGAACTATTGAAGTGGGACACGATGGCCTCCTGATCACGAAGTCCGTGCGGCCGACGGGTGAGCCGCGAGCCGCATCGGGACCTTGGTGCGGATGACACTAACGGCCCCTGAGCAGCCAGTCCACTAAAAGTCAGAGTTTTACCGTACTGACATACTCGCCACTGCTAGCAGCAGCCAACGAGCGGCAGGCACCACGTCCCACAGCGGAACGACAGCGAGAACCGCCACTTACCGGAATTGGTCAGACATTAAAAGTAGAGGCACGCAATCAACCCTTTCCAGGTTGACTGACGTACTCGTCACGGATCGTCCGCTTGAGGATCTTCCCACTCGGGTTGCGCGGCAACTGATCGACCAAGTGCCATTCCCGGGGGACCTTGTACCGAGCCACGTGCTCCCGTACGTAGCCGTCCAGCGCGGAGACGTCGATCTGCTGGCCGTAACGGCTTACCACGAACGCGGCGACCCGCTCTCCGTACACCTCGTCCGGAACGCCGACCACCGCGACCTCGTCCACCGGCCCGTGCCGCGCGATGACCTCCTCGATCTCGCGGGGGAAGATGTTCACCCCACCCGCGATGATCATGTCCTTCTTTCGGTCGACGATCGAGATGAAGCCTTCCTCGTCACGGACCGCTATGTCGCCGACCGAGAAGAACCCGTCGGCGTCGTACCCGGCCCGGGTGGCCTCCTCGTCGTTGAGATAGCCGGTCAGCAACAGCGGCGAACGCGCGTACAGCTCGCCGGGCTCGCCGGGACCGACCTGCGCCCCGTCCTCGTCGACCAGGCGTACCTCGTTCCAGAACCACGGATGGCCCACGCTGCCCGCCCGGTCCAGCGCGAACTCCGGCCGCAGGTTGGTCACGATCGAACACTCCGTCGACCCGTAGAGTTCGTGCACCTCCACGCCGGGGAACGCCTCGATCACCCACTCCTTGAGCGCGACCGGCAACGCGGCGGCGTTGAAGTAGAGGGTCTTCAGCGCCGACAGGTCGTAGCGGGCCACCGGCTCCGGGCAGAACCGGCGGATGTGCTGGGCGTGCGTGGGCACCAGGAAGACCGTCTCCGCCCGGCTGCTCACCATCAGATCGAGCAGCCGCTCCGGATCCCAGGTCGGCAGCACGGTGCAGGAGCCGCCGAGCATCGGTGCCGCGTACGCGAACTCGAAGCCGGCGCCGTGGTACATCGGGGCCACCGCGATCGTGCTGCGGTTCGGGCCCAACCCGTAGTCCAGCCCCACCCCGAACGCGGTCAACACCCGGCCCCGGTGGGTGAGCAGCACACCCTTGGGCCGTCCCGTGGTGCCGGAGGTGTACGTGACACAGAACGGGTCCAGCTCGTCGACCGGCACCTGTGGGTCGACCGCCCGCCCACCGTCGAGGAACCTCCCGTAGTGCTCGCCCACCCCGCCGTCGAAGCTGAGCACCAGCCGCAGGCCGTCGAGCAGCCCGTCGACCCGATCGGCGAGGTCGTCGGCCAGAATGATCCCCTGGACGGCCGAGTGGGCCAGGATGTACGCGTTGTCGGTCACGTTGTTGCGCGGGTTCAACGGCACCGTCGGGATGCCGGCCTTGGCCATCGCCGCGGAGATCTCGAAGTACTCGTACCGGTTGTTGCTCAGCACCGCGATCCGCTCTCCGGGCGCCAACCCCCGGTCCAGGGTCGCACTGGCCAGCTGGCTCGACCGCTGGTGCAGGGCACCGAAGGTGACCTCACGGTCGCCGTCGACCACCGCGACCCGGCGTGGCGTGGCGCGGCCGAACTCCCGGATCCCGGCCGCCATGTTGAGCTGCACACCCGTCACCTTTGGTCCGCCTTTCCCGATTCGTTCATCAGCATGACGGCTTCGGCCTCGGCCACGGGCGCACCGTCGGCGTCAACGGCGGTCCACCGCAGCTCGGCCACGACCTTGCCGCTGGAGGTACTCCGGCTGGCGAGGCGCTCAATCCGCACCCGCAGCGTGGCGCCGGCCCGGACCAGCTGATGGAACCGCATCCGGCGCAGCTCCAGCAGCGCGATCGCGTCGTCGAGCTGCCCGGACTGCTCGGCCAGGCCGCCCATCAGTAGCAGCACCGCCTGGCCGGGCAGCGGCGGGCCACCGCCACTGCCCGGGTCCGGCGGGTTGAACAGCGGATGGGTGTAGCCGCCCCGACTGATCAGGGTGTCGACCAGCTCCGCGGTGACGGTGACCAACGGCGGATCCGCCGACGGCGAGGGCGGGGCCGACGGTTCAGGCAAGGCCGCGGACATCGACGTCCCCCCAGACCGGCTCGCGCTTGTCGACGAACGCCCGGTAGCCCTCGGCCGCCTCGGGCACCTCCTCGTGCAGCCGGGAGAACATCTCGCGCTCGTAGCGCAGGCCCTCCTCCAGCGTCATGGTGTGCACCGAGTTGAGCAGCCGCTTGGTGATCGCCATCGCCGGACGGGACCGGCCGCGCAGCGACGACAGCAGCTTGCCGACCTCGTCGTCCAGCTGCGCCCGGGGTGCGCTGGCCAACGCGACACCCCACTGCACCAGCTCCGGCCCACGCAGCCACAGCGGGGTGAGCATCAGCGCCTTGGCCCGCTGGTCGCCGAGCTTGCGCGGCGCGCGCTGGCTGGAGCCGGCACCGGGCGGCATGCCGAACTCCAGGTGGATGTCGCCGACCTTCGCCTCGTCGGCGGCGATCACGAAATCACAGGCCAGGATCAGCTCGAAGCCACCGGCTCGGGCGAGGCCGTTGACCCGGGCGACGACCGGTACGCCGAGCTGCTCGATGCGACGCAGCACCGCATGGTACGAGCGCAGGAACGGCAGGAAGATCCGTTGTGGGTCGTCGAAGCAGGATTCCAGGAAGTCGATGTCCATCCCGACGCTGAACGCCCGGTCCCCCACTCCGGTGATCACCACGGCCCGCAGGGTGTGATCGACCTCGGCGGCGGCCAGGGCGGCGTCCAGTCCGGCGATCGCCGCCGGCGTCAGGCTGTTCATCGAATCCGGGCCGTCGAGGACGATCGTCATCACCTGGTCGTCGGTGGCGAACCGTACGTCGGTCACGTCGTCGCCTCCCCCACCTTGACGAACAGTTCGACGTCGGTGTCGGCGACGAACGTGGGTGCCGGTGCCCCGGCCGGTACGTGCACCAGCGAGCAGGCGGTCAGGGTCCACCCGGCGACCGTCGCCGTCCCGCTGGTGGTGACGAGGAACCGTTCCCGGTCGACCGGTTGCGGCGTGCCGGTGTACCCGGCCGGTAACCGGACCAACGCACTGCACGCCCCGGTGGCCACGTTGCGGCTCAGCGGCTTGCCGACTGGCACGGTCGGTGACGCGACGCCCGCCGGGCCGGCGCCCGGCGTCGCCGGCCGCACCGCTGCGGCCGCCCCCGCCGGCAGACCGAGTACGCCGGGGTCGAGGCCTGACCAGTTGGCGTCGATCGGTGCCCAGGGCAGATGCCGGGACTCGACCCGGCGCAGGTAGCCGCGCGGTCCGACGCCGCCGGCGGGCGAGCCGGTCTCTCCTACCAGGGCGGCGAGGGCCTGCTCTCCGGCCTGGTGGTCCGGGCAGACCACCCGGGTCACCCGGTCGCTGCCCTCACTGGCGACCGCACCCTCCATGCAGAGGATGTTCTCGAATCCCTCGTCGCTCCAAGCCTTGTGCACCCAACCCGGCGGACGCCAAAAGTAGTCTCCGGCGATCAGCCGCCCCTCGGCGCTGAGTTCGGCGGCACCGTCGAGAAAGTACGCCTCCTCGACGCTGTCGTGGTACGCCTCGCTGAGATCGCGGTAGCCCGCGACCGCCCGGATGTGATCGATCCGTCGGGTGCTGTCACGGTCCAGCCACAACGACCGCATCCAGTACCGGGACAGCAGTTCACGCACCTGGTCGGGGTCGCCGCCGAAGTTGTCGCGGAAGGCGGGCTCCATCGAGTCGTACACCTGCTCGCCGTTGACCCACGGCACGTCCTCGGCGTCGACGATCGTGACTGTCATCCGGGTACCTCCACCTCCCGCCGCCACCGGCGAGTGCGCCCACGGTCTCAGCCTAATATGTCTGACGTTAGTCGGGTAGATATCGGCGTCGGACATCCGAAGCCGGCTCTGTTTCCACCTGGTAGACCAGGAACCGCCAACACATCAGCACTTCCCGACCACACTCTGCCGGCGGGAGACTCGGTCTGGCAAGACCTTGACAGCCGCCATCCTTATTCATCAGACTTTTGCCCGGAAGGCGGTGGCCGGTGTCGACCTCTCCGCTGGAGGAACCCCCACGGCGCGGCGACGCGACCGACAGCCCGGTCATCGTCGACCGGCGGGCCCCGACGACCGGATCGGCGTACCTACCGTCCGCGCGGATGGCCGCCGCCGCCGGCGCGCTGATCCTCGTCGCCGTACTGGGCAGCTTCGCCGCCTCACCGCTGTTCCCGATCTACGCCGACCGCTGGCAGCTGACCCCGGCGCAGATCGCTCTAGCGTTCGCCGGCTATCCCGTCGGGGTGGTCCTGGTCGTCACGCTGCTCGGCGGCCTGTCCGACCGGATCGGCCGGCGGGCGGCGATGCTCGGCGGCGTCGCGCTGGTGCTGGCGGCGTGCCTGGTGACCGCGACCGCGACGTCGCTGCCGGCGCTGGTCGCCGGGCGGATCGTGCAGGGGATGGCGACCGGGATGGTCAGCGCCACCACCGCCGCCGCCCTGCTGGACTTCCACCCCCGGGGCACCCGGGCGGGCACCCTGACCCACGCGGTCTGCACCACCCTCGGTATGGGGCTCGCACCGTTGATGTCCGGGCTGCTGGCCGACCATACCCGGTACCCGCTGGTGCTACCGTTCGTCGTCATCGGCGCGGCCGCTCTGGTGCCGCTGGTCCTGCTGTTCCGCACGCCGGCCGACCGCCGGACGACGCAGCGGGTCCGACTGGTCCGGGCGGTCCGGGTCCCCCGCGACATCCTGCTGCCGTTCAGCATCGCCGCCTGCTCGCTGATGACCCTCAACGGCTGCATGGCGCTGTTCGGTACCTTCGGCTCCCGCATCCTCGCCGAAGGCGCCGGCGTCACCGCCGCCGGTGGCGCCGGCGGACTGCTCACCCTGCTGATCGGCATGACCCTGCTGTCCCAACTGCTGCTGAACCGACTCGACGCCATCCGGTCGGTCTGCTTCGGCGTCGTGGCGATCACGACCGGTGCCGGCGCCACCACGCTGGCCCTGCACCTGGGCAGCCCGGCGGTCACCGTCACCGGGGCCGCGCTGATCGGCTTCGGTGGCGGACTGACGCTACTCGGCGCCACCCGACTGATCGGCGAGTCGGCGCCGACCCACCGGCGGGCGGAGATCTTCGCGGCGTGGATGGTGGCCGCCTTCGCGACGCTCGGCGGCAGCTCGCTGCTCAGCGGCCTCGCGTTGACCGGGGCCTTGCTGCCGGCGGTGCTGACCGTCGCGACCGGCGTCATCGCCCTACTCTGCGCGTACACGCTGGTCGCCGGCGCGGTCCACGCCCGTCGCGGGCGCGCACCACGCTGAGCCACGGCACGTCAGTCGCTGGCGCGGACGCCGATGTCGTCGCTGGTGTCGTCGGAGTCGGCCAGGGCGGTGAGATCGCCGACCGCGTCGGCCATGCCGGTACGCAGGTCGTCCAGCACACTGGCGACGGAACGCACCCGGTCCACCAGACCGACCGCCTGACCCGCCGCCGAACCCATCACCGGCGTGACCTGGTGCTCGAAGGAGCTGACCACGGCGTCGCGGGCCAGCACTTGCTGCACCGGGGAGGCCAGTGGCGCCGGAGCGTCCGGTTGCCGCCAGGCCTGGGTCCACGCGGTGGTCAGCTGCCGGGTCGGCTTGCCGGTGTACGCCGTGGTCTTCGCGGTGTCGGTGGCCGCCGCCGTCACGATCTTGTCCTTGACGACCGGGTCGAGATCGCTCTCGGCGGTGGCGAGCCAGATCGAGCCCGTCCACACCGCCTGGGCACCCAGTGCCAGCGCGGCCACCACCTGACGGCCGGTGGCGATGCCACCGGCGGCGACCACCGGCACGTCGCCGGCGGCAGCCACCACCTGCGGCACCAGCACCATCGAGGTGATCTCACCGGTGTGTCCGGCCGCCTCGTAGCCCTGGGCGACGATCACGTCGACGCCGGCGGCCAGCTGGTGGCGTACGTGTCGTGGGTCGCCGACCAGGCCGGCGACCAGCATGTCCAGTCTCGTCGCGGCGGCCCGCACCTGGGCGGGAGGCGGCCCGAGCGCGCTGGCCACCAGCCGCACCGGGTGGGCCCGCACGACCTCCCACAGCGCGAACGCGTTCGCGTGGGTCATCAGGTGGTCGATCTCGGTCGGCATCCCGCCGAGCCGGGTCCGGCCAGGTTCACTGCGGCGCAGCGGAATCCCGAGCCGGGTCTGCAGCCCGGCGACGAAGTCCTGGTGCCCGGCCGGGATCTGGGCGAGCAGGTCGGTCGGGTCGTCACCAGCGGACCTGGCGGGAAAGAGCAGGTCGACGCCGTACGGGCGACGCCCGCACTCGCGATCAAGCCAGGCGAGATCCTGTTCGAGGTCGTCGGGGGACATCGAGGCCGCGCCGAGTACCCCGAGCCCACCACCCCGGCTGACCGCCGCCACCACGTCGCGGCAGTGGCTGAAGGCGATCACCGGCAGGTCGATGCCGATCCGTCGACACAGCGGGGTCACGACGACGTGCCCAGGGTCACCGCGCAGACCTCGCAGCCGTCGTCCTCGACGGTGCAGTTCGAGCCCGACTGCGCCGCGACGCCCAGGTAGGCGTCGACCAGCGCGCTGACCGCGCCGAGCCGGCCGGTCGGCGGTGCCGGTCGGGTCGCGGCGAGGGCCGCGGCGTGCCCGGCGGCCAGTCCGACGACCGACGGGTCGCCGATCTCGATGCCGACCCGGCCGGCCACCTCGGCGGCCACCGGGGTCATGCAGGTGCAGCCGAAGAGGATCAGGTCAGTGCCGTCCCGGTCGGCGGCCCGCAGACACGCGGCGGAGATGGCGTCGACGACGTCGGTCTCGCCCCGGGCCATCCGTGCCTTGACCCCGGCGTCGGTGCCGACCCGGTGCAGTTCCGTCTCGTCGGACAGGTAGTGCACCCCGGCGGCGAGGGCACCGCCGGCGCAGCTGCTCAGCCGCTCGGCGTAGAGATAGTCCATCGAGGCGGGCCAGACGGTGACGATGCTGAACCGCCGACCGAGCTGGCCCGCCCAGGCCAGGGAGGCCTCGCCGGCACCGACGATCGGCACCGAGGTGGCGGCGCGCAGCCGGCCCACGCCGTAGTCGCCGAACGTATCGATGTAAACGGCGTCGCAGCCGGCGACGATCGCCGCCTCGGCGACGTCGACCGTGCCGACCTCGGTGAGTAGATGCTCGTACGGGGTACGGGCGAATCGGCGCAGCCGTGGTTCGACGAGTTCGGCGACGAGGCCGGGTG
The DNA here is from genome assembly GCF_048060315.1 of Micromonospora sp. LOL_013. Lineage (NCBI taxonomy): Bacteria > Bacillati > Actinomycetota > Actinomycetes > Micromonosporales > Micromonosporaceae > Micromonospora > Micromonospora sp. LOL_013. The sequence goes on along the minus strand of NZ_JBHMIQ010000016.1, from coordinate 34,569 downwards.
GATCGGGCAGCACCGGGGCCCGCTTCGCGTCGGAGTTGATGACCGCCAATCGTCGCAGCTCACTCATGTCGACCTCCCGCCAAAAGTCTGACCTATGAATGTCAGGGGTGTCAACGACTCCGTCCACTCCGGCTTCTAGCTTGATGGGCTGCTTGCAAGTAAAAGTCATACCTTTGACAGCCAGATGGTCAGTCCGCTACAGTGGCCGCCGCCTCGGCGGCAGTGAGCCGACGCCGTAGATGTTCCCGATCCGGTTCGGTGCCGGCCAGGCCCACCGCCTGCCGGTAGGCGTCGGCCGCGTCGGCGTACCGGCCGAGCCGGTGCAGCAGATCGGCCCGGGCGGCCGGCAACGGGTGGTACGACCGCAGGCGCGGATCGGCGACCAGCTCGTCGAGCAGGGCCAGACCGGCTGCCGGGCCGTCCCGCATGGCCACCGCCACCGCCCGGTTCAACGCCACCACCGGCGACGGTGCCGCCCTCAGCAGTACGTCGTAGAGGGCGACGATCTGCGGCCAGTCGGTGCCGGCGACGTCGGGCGCCTCGTCGTGCAGCGCGGCGATGGCGGCCTGCAGCCCGTACGGGCCCGGTGGGCCGCCGGTCAACGCCGTGCGGGCCAACGCACAGCCTTCCCCGATCATTGGACGGTCCCACCGACGCCGGTCCTGCTCGTCGAGGAGTACCGGCACCCCGTCCGGTCCGGTCCGGGTGTGACGGCGGGCGTGCACCAGCAGCAGCAGGCCGAGCAGTCCGGCGGTCTCCCGTTGCGCGGGCAGCAGCCGGTGCAGGATGCGGGCCAGCCGGATGGCCTCCTCGGCCAGGTCCAGGCGTTGCAGGCGGGGGCCGGAGCTGGCCGCGTACCCCTCGGTAAAGATCGAGTACACCGCCTGCAGGACACCGGGAAGCCGCTGCGGCAACTCGTCGGCACCGGGCACTCGGAACGGGATACGCGCGTCGCGGATCTTGCGTTTCGCCCGGACGATCCGCTGGGCCATGGTCGCCTCCGGCATCAGGAAGGCCCGGGCCACCTCGGCGGTGGTCAACCCGCCGAGGCAGCGCAGGGTCAACGCCACCCGGTCCTCGGCGGTCAGCGCCGGGTGGGCGCAGGTGAAGAACAGGGCGAGCCGGTCGTCGGGCAGGTCCCGGTCGACGTCCGCCGCCTGAGCCGGGTCGGCCCGGTCCGCCTCGGTCTGCAGCACCGCGATCCGCAGGGCCAACGTCCGGTCGCGGCGGATGCGGTCGACGGCCCGGCGGCGCGCGGTGGTCAGCAGCCACGCGCCGGGCCGGGTCGGCACCCCGGAGACCGGCCAGTGCGTCAGCGCCGCCTCGATGGCCTCGGCGGCTGCCTCCTCGGCCAGGTGCAGGTCACCGAAGCGGCGTACCAGGGTGGCGAGCAGCCGGCCGTGTTCCTCGCGGAACACGGCCGCCACCGATGCGTGTACCGCCGCCGGGTCCGTTTCCGGGGCCCGGGCGGCCGGGTGGTTCTGCGGCTCGCCGCCGATCATCCGGTGTCAGAGCCCGAACTCGGCGATCGGACGCACCTGCACCGATCCCCCGTCCCGAGCGCCGGGCGAGCGGGCCGCCCAGTCCAGCGCGACGTCCAGGTCCGGTACGTCGATGACGTCGTACCCGCCAAGCACCTCCCGGCTCTCGGCGAACGGACCGTCGGTGACGATTCGTTGTCCGTCGACGTCGACCTTGACCGAGGTGCAGGTGGTCAGGTCGGCCAGGGCGTTGCCGCTGACCCAGATGCCGGCGTCCTTCATCTGCTTGTCGTAGGCCATCCAGTCCTCGACGGTGCACTGCGCCCCGGGCTGGTCCGGGCCGTCGGTCGGCGGGCTGACGAACAACAGCATGTACTTCATGTCGGGCTCCTCGCAGGTGGTGGTGTTGTCGTACGCCTTGACGACGATCGGCGGACCGCCGTTTCGACAGCTGATCCCTGCGAATCCTGCCGGGACCTACTCGGAGTCGGCCAGGATGGCGTACAGCTTGCGGCGGGTCTCGTCGAGTACGGCCAGGGCCCGCTCCCGCTGCTCGGGGGTGCCGTTCATCATCACGTGGCGCAGCGCGTGCAACGTCTGCATACCGGATTCGCGCACGTCATGCCAGCTCTCCACGGTTTCCGGGGCGAACTGCGTCCACGGCGCCTGCTCGGCGGCCTGCTCGGCCTCGGGGCGGCCGGCGTCGGTCAACGCGTACTGCCGGCGGCTGCCGCCGGCCGCGTCCACGGTCCCGACGACCAGCCCTTCGTCCTCGAGCAGTTGCAGGGTGGGGTAGATCGATCCCGGGCTCGGTCGCCAGGCACCGCCGGTGCGGGAGTCGAGTTCCCGGATCATCTCGTACCCGTGCATCGGTCCTTCGACGAGCAGGGCGAGCACGGCGGCACGCACGTTCGGCCGGCGGCTGCGGCCGCCGCCCCGGCCCCGCCGCGGGCCGCCGCCCGGCCCTGCGCCGAAGCCGGGGCCTGGGCCGGGACCGAACCCGAGGCCGGGGCCGAACGGCGGGACTCCGAATCCGCCCCGCATCCATGCCTGCCGTCCGCCGTGGAACCGGTGGTGGAACTTCATGTCTGCCTCCAAATGCGTTGTCGATACTTTGACGATATATCGCCGACCAGTCATCGACAACACGAATGCGCCTGACGGGGCGTACAGGCCCGTCAGGCGCATCGGGATGCAGTGGAACTTTGTGGTAAGAACCGCTAATTGTCGCTTTCGTGGTCAGCTGCGGGCCCCAAGGTTCGGGTAGCTGCGTGGTTGCAGGAAGGCAGAGCTCCGGATCCCGCCGTCTGTGTCGCGCGGTCCGATCAGCACCGACGGATCCGTGCTGAGCAGATCCGAGTTGCTCCAGGAACTCTTGATGTTCCACGAGTTCCTGGTCGCCGTGGAATTGCCCAGCGACACCCCCGCCCCGTTGCCGACCGCGAGGTTCGCGGTCAACCGCGAGGTCGAGTTCGCAAACTTGTACCCGCTGCCGCCGTTGTTCCAGGCCGTGGTGCGGTCCACCGTGATGGTGCCCGGGTTGCCGTTGTCGATGAACCCGCTCACCGCGTTGCTGAACGAGAAGCTGTTACGGATGGTGTGGTTCGCGGCCGGGTCGGGGTCACCGCCGCCCATCTTGAACCCGTTGCCGTCGCCGGTGTAGTTGGGCAGATCCCACCGGTTGAAGCCGTTGCCCCAGGCCGCAGAGTCCTCGACGAGGATCGGAGAGGCGAACTCCCAGGCGTCGAAACCGTCGTCGGAGTTGTTCCACAGCCGGACTCCGCGTACCACGTTGCCGGTGCCGGAGCCCTCCTTGATGGCCAGGCCGTCGGCGCTCTCGCCGTTCTTGCGTGGGTCCCGGTTGCCGTACGAGTCGAGGTCGATCACCTGGTTGTTGCTCGCGGCGCCCTGGATCTGCAGGCCGGACTCGTAGTTGTCGCGGGTGACGAGGCGTTCGAAGACGTTGTTGCTGCAGTCGCGGCAGAAGATGGCGTACGGCCCGTGAATGATCTCCAGGTCACGTACCCGCCAGTAGTCGGCCTCCATGTGCAGCACGCCACGCTCGAGGTTGGGGATGCTGCCACCGACCGGCGCCGGGGTGTGCGGCAGGTCCTCACCGTCGAGAACCACCCGCTCCCGGTTGTAGCTGGTGATCGTGTAAGGGTTGGCCGCAGTGCCGTCCTTCATGATCCGCACGTTGGTGCTGAACTGGTAGGTGCCGCCCCGCATGGCGATCGTCGTGCCGGGGGAAGCCAAGGTCACCGCCCGAGCCAGGGTCGCCAGCGGAGCCCCGACTGTGCCAGGGTTCGCGTCGTTTCCGTTGGTCGCGACGATAAGCGTGTTGCCCGGTGGCGGCACGGTCGGCGGCGGCACGGTCGTCGGCGGCACGGTCGTCGGCGGCGGGCTGGTGGGAGCGGGTCCGTTGCAGACCGTGCCGTTCAGAGTGAAAGTGGTCGGCACTGGGTTCGACAAGTTGTTCCAGGTGCCGTTGAATCCCCCGGTCACAGTGCCGCCGGTAGGGATCGACGCGTTGTAGCTGACGTTTCGCACGACGACGGTGCCACTTGCCGGGTCGGCAGTAAATCCCCAGGACTGGGTGATGGCCTGGTCGGCAGCAAAAGTCCAGCTCAGCGTCCAGCCGTTGATCGGCGCACCGTGGTTGGTAATGGCGAGGTTGGCGCCGAAGCCACCCGGCCATTGCGCGGCGACGGTGTACGTGACCTGGCAGCCACTGGCAGCGCTGGCCGACAGGGTGGTCACCGCGGTCATTCCCGCAGTGAGAGCCACGGTGGCCACAGCCGCCACCGGCCACGCCGGCCGTTGGAGGTGTCGAGTCATGAGTTCTCCTGATGGTCGGTCCAGCGGTCACCGGCGGGCGGCACGCCCCACTGACGACCGGGATCACTGGTGAGTGAGGTTCGACGACGAGCAAGCCGACGGGCCGGTGCCGACCGGCCGGCCGAGTCACCTCCTGGACTTCGACGGCCTGCGGTGAGGTGCGTGAAAGCGCTTTCCACACATCATATTGATAGATGTCATCCCGTCAACAGCCGGGAGCCAGCTGCCCGACAGCGTCGACCGGGTGGGCCCTTGCTCGCTCACACCAGGGCTGGGACCGCGCAACCACGACCGGGCCGGGCCCGGCTGGGTGAAGGCCCGCGACGCGTCAACGGAACGTGGGATGGATCAGGACGAAGCCGGTCACGCTGGCCATCAGCGCGGCGCCGATCAGCACCGGAAGCGGCACCCAGACGGCGTACAGCGCTGTACTGGCGGTCGGCGCGAGCACGAAGGTGAGCCCATTGGTGGCGCCGATCACTCCGGCCAGCCCGCCCTGCTCGTCGCGGCGGACCGCCAGCGTCGGACCGGCGACGTAGCCGGGCATCGCGATACCGAGACCGAGTCCGATCATGGCCATCGCGGCGACCAGGAACCCGATGTGCGTGTCCGGCACCAGCAGAACGAACCCGACCAGCCCGACGGCCCCACCGACCCGCAGCAGCCTCGCCGGCCGCCAGCCGCTGCGCGGCACCACGACGGTCTGCGCGAACGCCATCCCGACACCGGCGGCAAGCAGCGCCGCACCGGTGACCAGACCGGTGGCCTCCGCGTCCAACCCGAACCGGTCCTGGACCAGGAACCCGCTGACCACCTGGACGAAACCGAGCGCGGTGAACATGCCGAACCCGGCGAGCAGGTACGGCCACACCCGGGCGTCGAACGGGCTGACCCGGACCGGCTTCTCGATCAACTCGGTACGGCTCTCCCGGCGCAGCCGCACCGCGACGACGGCCAGCCCGACGGCGAGCAGCACCGGCACCACCACCAGCGGAGCCATCAGCCCGAAACCGGCGAGCAGGCCACCGACCAACGCGCCAGCGACCATTGCCCCGCCCTGCACCGCCCCGATCCCGGCCATCCCTCTGACCCGGGCGGACTGGTCGACCGTGACGTCGGCGATGTACGCCTGCGCGGTCGGTGGCACAGCAGCCATCGCGGTGCCGAACCCGACGCCCCGGAACACCACGAACAGCAGGAACATGGTGGTGCCGGTGACGACGCCCCGCATGCCGAGGTCGGCGAGCAGCGCGAACAGCGCCATCGTCAAAGTGGCCAGGGTAAACGCGGCGACCAGCACCGGCTTGCGACCCCACGACTGGGACCGACGTCCCCACAGCTGGCTGGTCGCCACCACCATCAACGCGGAGATGCTGATGGTCACCCCGACCTGCCACTCGGCGAGACCGATCTCGCGGGCCAACGGGGCGATGATCGGACTCATCGACATCTGGCCGAGAAAGACCAGGAAGACCGCGCCGAGCAGCAGCGGGATCTGCGGCCGCGGGACCCCGGCCGGCCTGTCGACGGGGACCGCGCCGGGTGAGACCATCCGGCCACGCTAACCACCGGTGATCATCTGTACCAAGGACGCCCGTCACACCTGCCACCCCGGCTGTGACCTGCCCGGACACCAGTGGTATTCAGATCTGGCAAGCCACATCCGGTTCGTAGTCGAACCAGTCGAAGCGGACCGTACCGGCGGCGGCGTACATGCCGATCACCCGGCCGGTGAAGCCTCCGGCGACCTCGGTCGACAGGTAACGGCCGTCGAGCTCGGCCAGTACGGCGAACTCACCGTCGGCGGTTTCGAAGCCGAGCCGAAGCACGTCCGGCCCCTGCCGGGGATGCCAGGTCGGCGACGGGACGGCGTCGACCCGTAGCACCACCGGCCCGGCTGGTACCGGCTGGAAGTCCAGCACCGGCCGCAGCGGGCCGATCCGGGCCGCGGCCCGCACCTCGCCACCGCCGGCCTCGACCGTGTAGTGGTGGTTCTCGTCCATCCGCACCGCCAGGCCGCCCCGGCCGGCACCCGGGTCGATCAGGGTCCGGACCCGGCAGGACAGGTGCTGCTGGCGGCGGCCGACGAAGGTGACGTCGGCGTCGCCGAGCGACGCACCGCGCGCCTGCAGGGTCAGCCAGCCCGGCGGCCGGGTCGTCGACCACACGTCGTCAGGCCGGGACCGCACCGACAGCCACCGTGGGTGCAGCCGGTCGGCGTCGAAGTCGTCCCGGGTCGGCGGTGGCGTCACCGGTGCCGCAGGCCAGCGCGGTGCGGTCATTCGCCCGGTGAGCGCGCCGACGACCGGCCAGCCGTCGACCCAGTCGACCGGGGCGAGGAACGTCTCCCGGCCGAGCACGTGCCAGCCGGGGGTGCCGCCGCGCGGCCGGACCCCGAGCAGCACCAGCCACCAGGAGCCGTCCGGTGCCTGAACCAGGTCGCCGTGGCCGGTGTTCTGGATCGGCCGGTCGGTACCGCGGTGGGTGAGGATCGGGTTCGCCGGGCACGGCTCGAACGGGCCGCCCGGCGCCGGGCCCCGGGCGACGGAGATGCCGTGGCCGCGTTCGGTACCGCCCTCGGCGATCAGCAGGTACCAGTAGGCACCGATCCGGTACAGGTGCGGGGCCTCCGGCGCCTGGGCGCCGGGGGTGCCGGACCACAACCGGCGGGTCGGCCCGAGCGTGGCACCGGTCCGCGGGTCGATCCGCACCTGGTGGACTCCGGCCGTAGTGCACCAGCAGTGACCGTCGTCGTCCCAGGCCAGGTCGGGGTCGATGCCGGCCACGCCGGCCAGGCGCACCGGGTCGGACCACGGCCCGGCCGGGTCGGCGGCGGTGACCAGCAGGTTGCCGCCGCCGTTGGCCACGTTGGTGGTGATCAGCCAGAACCGGCCGTCGTGGTGGCGCAGGGTGGGTGCATACACCCCGCCGGACGACAGGGTCGACGCGGGGATGGCCAACTGCCCGGGGCGGTCCAGCACGTTGCCGATCTGGGCCCAGTTGGCCAGGTCGCGGCTGTGGTAGATCGGTACGCCGGGGAAGTACTCGAAGCTGGAGCAGGCAAGGTAGTAGTCGTCGCCGACCCGGCAGACACTCGGGTCCGGATGGAAGCCGGGCAGTACCGGGTTGGTGAACCCGCCGTCGACCCATCCGTCCACTGTCATGTCGGCCTCCCCGGTCCGGTGTGCGGTGGATGCACCGTACCCGGACCGGGGTCGGACCTGTGTCGGGTCAGCCGTCGTCGTCCCCGCCTGCGGTGGCACCGCGGGCCGGCAGCGCCACGGTACGCGGCAGCAACTGCGCGGTGAGCAGGGTGGACAGTGCCGAGACGTCGCCGCCGCCGGTACCGTCGGTGCGTACCACCACCGGCTGCGGGGCCTTGCCGGCGAGCGCCGCGCCCACCTCGAGCCGGCGCAGCGCCAGCTCGTACTGCAGCACCGCCCGGTTGTCCCGGTACGACTGGGCCAGCCGGCGTTGCGCCTTGGCCTCGTTCTCGGCGGCGATCAGCCCGCTGCGGCCCCGGGTCTCGATCTCGAACCGGACCCGCTGCGCGTTGGTTTCCTGCTCCTCCAGCAGCTGCGCGACCTGCTCACGAGCCTTGTTCAGGGCCGCCTTGACCTCGACGAACCGGGCGTCTCGCACCTTCTTGGCCCGCTCGATGTCCATCTGCAGGCTGTCGATGCGCCGTTTGCGGGTCAGCCCCCACTCCTGCTCGTACGCGGCGTGCTCCTTGGCGACCCGTTCCCGGGTGGCCAGGTGCTGCTGATACTGGGTGGGCAGCTGCACGTCGGGAATGTTGCAGCCGGTGATCCGCACCCCGTAGCGGGACAGCTGCCGGTTGAGCAGGTCCTGCATGTCGGCCACGTCGGAGCCACGCAGGTCGTACGCCCGTTCGGTCTGCACCTGGCGGGCCCGCTGCCGGATGGCGTCCTGCACGGCGCTGGACAGCACCAGGTCGAAGTTGCCGGCGCCGATGGTCCGGACGAACAGCACCGCGTCGGTGATCCGCAGCTTCATGAAGAACTCGATCGACCGCAGCGGCACGTTCTCCCGGGTCGGGCAGGCCATCACCGGCGCCGAGTACGGGATCTCGGTGGCGACGTCGACGACGAAGTCGACCCGTGACCAGGGGTGCCACAGGTAGTGCCGGCCCGGCTCCAGGGTGCGGGTGACCGCGCCGTAGCGGGTGAGCACCCCGTGGGTGCCCTGCTCGATCTCCACGATGGACGAGCGCCACCACCAGAGCGCACCGATCAGCAGCAGTACCACCCCGGCCAGGTAGCTGGCACCGGCGAGGGCCCCGTACGCGGCGCCGATCAGCCCGTCGACACCGTTCAGGGTGAACATCACGCCGGACAGCAGGGCGAGCAGACCGAGCCAGAGCGGCACCATCCAGCCGAGCCGTCGCCGGTGCTTGGGAATCACCACCGGTACGAGGCTGCCCGCGTCACCGCCGCGCAGCAGCTGGGCGAGCTCGCTCCACGGCGCTACCGCCTCGGAGATGACCGACCTGCCGCCACTGAGTTTGCTCATCACCACTGTGCCTCCGGGTCGTCGTCGGTCGGCTCCGGCGCACCGGGGGCCAGGGAAACGCCGGCATCGGTGCCCGGCACGGTCGGCTGGTCGGCCGCACGGAGCGCGGCGATCTCCGGCTCACGTCCGGCGATCCGGGCGGCGACCTCGGCCAGCCGGGTGCGCATCGCGGCCATGTCGGTCTCGCTGAACAGGTCGGCACCCCGCTCGCCGACCAGTTCACGGGCCAGCTTGAGCAGGTCCACCCCGACCGCACCGTTCGGGTCGGTGGAGCCGCCGATGCGCACCAGCCGGGGCAGGTGGTCGGCGACCTCCTCCAGGGTGTCCAGCACCTCCCGCTGGTAGCGGTAGTCGAGGATCTCCGGCGCTTCGGCGGCGGTGACCGCCCGGATGTCCAGGGCCTGCGCCTCCAGCAGGGCGGCGTTGGCCCGTGCCTCGGACTCGGCCAGCACGTACCGCTGGCGGGCCAGTGCCTCGGCGCGGTTGGTCTCCCGCTCCACCGCAGTGTCCATTTGCGCCTGGTACTGGGCGATCTCGGCCTGGATGCCGGACAGGGTCTCGTGCAGGGTGGCCAGCTCCTTGGCCAGGTCGCCCTCGTCCTGCTCCTTGCGTAGCTGCAGCGCGTACTGGTGGGTGTAGGCGTCCTTGGCGACCCGCACCATCTCGGGCGCGGCGAGGTCCATCCGGTACTCCCGGTCGGCCGGCTCGGCGTGGGTGATATTGGCGTTGGTCAGCTCGACAGCCGGCAGGAACTGCTGGTTGAGCTGCTCCAGCAGGCGACCGGTGTCCTCGCCGACCATGTTGTAGATGTCGGCGGCCTGCTGTTCGTAGATCAGGCTACGGATGGTCTCGCTGACCGCGTTGCTGAGCTTCTCCTCGAAACCGCGGACCGCGCCGAGGGTGTAGACGAACTCCACCGGGTCACTGATCCGGAACTGGATGAACAGGTCGATGGACGCCTTCACGCCGCCCTTGGTCGGGGCCTCACGCACCGGTGCGTTGAACGGGTACTCGCGGGTGGTGTTGACGATGTACGACACCCGCTTCCACGGGTTCAGCAGGATCACCCGGCCGGGGCCGACGACCTGCTCCAGCTTGCCGAACCGGGTGATCAACGCGGCGCAGCCGTCCGGCACCATGACCATGCCCTGGCGCCACCAGACGAAACCGACGGCGAACAGCGACAGCACCCAGTAGTGGATTCCGAACAGCGGGTTGAGAAACAGGTTGCCACCGCCGACCGAGACCACCGCGGAGCCGAGTACGCCGAGCACCAGCAGCAGCGACACCGGCAGCATGGTGACCAGCGAACGACCGCGCGGAATCACCATCGGGCAGATGACGTGCGCCGCCCCGCCCTCGCCGCGCCGCTGCTCGCTGCGGTTGAGCACCTCACCCGCGTCGTCAAGCGGCACCCGGCGCTGCTCCATGACGGTGTCGATGCTGCCGCCGAGGTCGCGGGCAGCCGGAAAGTCGACCGGATCCATCCCGTCCTCGACCGACTGACCTCCACCAGCCCCACCGGTCACGACACCGCCACGGCGGCCCAGTTCGGCCATGGCCAGCTGGCGAGGATCATTACCTTCAGCGATCGCAGAGGCAGCCTTGCGTATACCCTGTTGGACCCGTGACACGGTTCCCCTTCCGTAGATCTCGGTCGGCGCCCGGCTCGGGCAACTCGGCGCACCGGTCCGGCGAAATGCTAGCCACCCAGGTCAACCAGGGTGACAGCTACGCCGGGTCGGGGACCGACGTGGGCATCGAAGCCGCCGAGCTGGTGCACGGCGAGCCCTTCGTGCTGGGCTGGGTGCCCAGCGTGCGGCTTCCAGCAGCGCGGTCAGCTGCCGGTCGGTGAGCCGGCGCTCGGGGTCGAAGGCGCGCGGGCTCCACCGGTCGGCGAGCAGCGGGTGCAGCGGCTCGGAGGTGGTCGCGGTCTTCGCGAGATCGGACACCAGGTGCTCCTGTCAAGCTCGAGGTCGAGAGTCGAGTGTCGAGGATCGGCGGTCGGTACGACCGTACGACGATCCGCAGGTGACCGGCGACCCAGCATATCGATTTATGTCGCTTCTATGCCTAGTCTGAGTCGACATACGTGGTGTCGTACGTCCGCGACACCAGACCCGGCCACCTGAAGGAGGCACCCGATGCCTGCCGCACCCCGCACCCGGCGACGCCCCCACCGACGGCGTCTGGTCAGCACCGCCTGCGCCGCTCTGTCCGTCCCGCTCATGCTGGTCGCCGCGCTCGCGCTGGCTGCCCCGCCGGCCGCCGCCGCACCGGTCACCGTCACCAATGCCACCCAGTTCACCGACACCACCGGCGCCGGCGTCCACGCCCACGGCGGCGGCATGATCAAGGTGGGCGGGTACTACTACTGGTTCGGTGAGAACCGCCACGACGACCATACCTTCCGGTACGTCTCCGTCTACCGGTCAACCGATCTGCGCACCTGGGAGTTGCGCAACCACGTGCTGCGGCAGAACAGCAGCCCGGAGCTCGCTGTCGCCAACATCGAGCGTCCCAAGATCCTCTACAACCCGGCCACCGGCAAGTACGTACTCTGGATGCACTGGGAGAACGGCGTCGACTACGGCCAGGCCCGGGTGGCGGTGGCCACCTCCGACACCGTCGACGGCAACTACACGTACCTGGGCAGTTTCCGGCCACTCGGCTACGACTCACGGGACATGACCGTGTTCCGCGACGACGACGGCACCGCGTACCTGATCTCCTCGACCCGGGTCAACGCGGACCTGAACATCTACCGGCTGACCTCCGACTACACCGGCGTCGCCGGCCTGGTGCAGACCCTGTGGCCGGGCAACTACCGGGAGGCGCCGGCCATGTTCAAACGTAACGGCGTCTACTTCCTGGTCACCTCCGGCGCCACCGGCTGGCAGCCCAACCAGGCCCGGTACGCCACCGCCTACAGCATCACCGGCACCTGGACCGCGCCGACCGCGTTCGCTGACAGCATCACCTACGGCTCCCAGCCGGCCTACGTCCTGCCGGTGCAGGGCACCGCCACCACCTCATACCTGTACCTTGGTGACCGCTGGGCCAGCGCCTGGGGCGGCCGGGTCAACGAGTCCCGCTACGTCTGGCTGCCGTTGACCTTCCCGTCGGACACGTCGCTGAGCATGAGCTGGCACCCACAGATCAGCATCGACACCGCGACCGGGCAGGTCACTGGCGTCGGCGGCGGGTACGCCTACGAGACGCTACGGGCCCGGCACAGCGGCAAGTGCCTCGATGTGCTCAACGAGTCCACTACGGATGGTGCCGGCGTCGCCCAGTACGGCTGCCACAACGGCGGCAACCAGCACTGGCAACTGCGTGACCTGGGCACCGGCTACCACCAGCTGGTGGCCCGGCACAGCGACCGCTGCCTGACCGTGTCGAACGGCTCCACCGCCGACCACACCGCCGTTGCCCAGTACGCCTGCCAGCCGGGACGCACCGACCAGCAGTGGCAGCTGGTCGACGCCGGCTCCGGCTACCAGCGGATCGTGGCCCGGCACAGCGGCAAGTGCCTCGACGTCGCCGGGTACTCCACCGCCGACAGCGCCCGGGTGATCCAGTACACCTGCGGTACCGGCGGCAACCAGCAGTGGCAGCGGGTCGGAGTCTCCTGAGACCGGTGCCGGCCAGGCCGCGGGACCGGGCGGCGTGGCATCGCCGCCCGGTCCCGCAACGTCACAGGTCGGTCCCCGCAGCAGGTACGGATCAGTCCCGCAGCGGGTACGGGATGAAGGTGCTGCGGTTCTCGTCGACGTCGAGCCGCCGGCTGATCGGCGGAGCGGCCCGCTGCGGGCAGGTCATCCGTTCGCAGGTCTTGCAGCCGGGGCCGATCGGGGTGGCGGCGTCGGCGGCGTGCAGGTCCATCCCGGCCGAGTAGACCAGCCGACCGGCATGGCGGGTCTGGCAGCCGAGACCGATCGCGTACACCTTGCCGGGTTGACCGTAGCCACCGTGGTGGCGGATGACGGTCCGGGCGATCCACAGGTAGCGCTGGCCGTCTGGCATCGCGGCGACCTGGGTGACCACCCGGCCCGGCGAGCCGAACGCCTCGTAGACGTTCCACAGCGGGCAGGTGCCGCCGGTACGGGAGAACGGGAACCCGGTCGCCGACTGACGCTTGGACATGTTGCCGGCCCGGTCGACCCGGACGAACGAGAACGGCACCCCGCGCGAACGGGGCCGCTGCAGGGTGCTCAACCGGTGGCAGACCGTCTCCCAGCCCATCGCGAAGTGCTCGGTGAGCAGGTCGATGTCGTAGCGGCGAGTCTCGGCGGCGGAGAGGAACCGCTCGTACGGCAGAATCAGCGCGGCGGCGAAGTAGTTCGCCAGGCCGACCCGGGTGAGGATCTGGGTCTGGACATCGTCGAACCCTTCCTCCTCGATGATCTCGTCGATCACGTCGGCGTACTCCAGCAGGGCGATCTGCGCGGCCATCCGGATCGCCTCCTGCCCGGGGCGCAGCGAGGTGGACAGGTGCAGGGTGCGGGTCTGCGGCCGGTAGCGGTGCAGCTCGCCGCCGAGGGAGTCGGCGTCGTCGCGGGAGATCCGTACGCCGTGTCGCTGCGCCAGCCGGTCCTGCAGCGCCGCCCGCGCCTCGCCCCGGCGGATCCCGATCTGATCGGACAGCCGCTCGGCGGCCTCGTCGACCGCCGGAACGTAGTTTTGTCGCCGGTAGAAGAACTCAGTGACCTGGTCGTGCGGGCTGTGGCCGATCCGCTCCCGGTCGCCGACCAGTTCGGACAGCTGCTCGTCGGCCTGCTGGTAACGACGGTGCAGGTCGAGCACGGCCTCGGCCACCTCCGGCAGCCGGGAAGCGAACTCGGTCAGGTCGCCGATGCCGGTGCGGGAGCCGAGCGCCTCGCGCAGCCCGGCGACGAGTCGCGGGGTGTCGTGCGGGGCGAAGCTGGTCGGGTCGACGCCGAAGACCTCGGTGATCCGCATCAGCACCGCGACGGTCAACGGCCGGGAGTCGTGCTCGATCTGGTTGAGATAGCTCGCTGAAATGTTGAGCTGCCGGGCCAACTCGGTCTGACTGATCCCCCGGTCCTCACGCATCCGGCGCAGTCTGGCACCGGCGAAGGTCTTGGCGATCGCCCTCACCTCCACGCTCGTTCCAGCTGTGATCCGCCAACGTTAACACGCGACCGGCCTGCATTAGCAGGGCTGCGAATCGCTGCTTTCACAAGTTGGCAGAATGGGCCGGAGACTTTTCAATAATTGGCTACTTCCGTCTCTCGACCAGTCGCCGGCGTCATGTGACCGTTGGTCGCACGCCACCCGAAGGAGACGACGATGCACACCGCAGTAGAGACCGTGCAGAGCGCAGTGGATCAGTTGCGACACGAATGGGACACCGATCCGCGCTGGCACGGGGTGCGGCGCAGCTACCGCCCCGAAGACGTGGTGCGGCTGCGCGGCGCCATCACCGAGGAACACACCCTGGCCCGGCACGGGGCTCGGCGGCTGTGGCAGCTGCTGCACAGCGAGGACTACGTCCACGCCCTCGGCGCGCTCACCGGCAACCAGGCGGTGCAGATGGTCCGGGCCGGGCTGAAGGCGATCTACCTGTCCGGCTGGCAGGTGGCCGCCGACGCCAACCTTGCCGGGCACACCTACCCCGACCAGAGCCTCTACCCGGCGAACTCGGTGCCGGCGGTGGTCCGCCGGATCAACAACGCGCTGCTACGGGCAGCGCAGATCAGCACCGCCGAGAGCGGTACGGACGGCGCCGGACCCGACAGTGCCGGGCCGGGCGGTGGGCACGGCCCGGCGACCGACTGGCTGGCCCCGATCGTCGCCGACGCCGAGGCCGGCTTCGGCGGCGTGCTCAACGCGTACGAGCTGATGACCGCGATGATCGCCGCCGGCGCGGCCGGGGTCCACTGGGAGGACCAGTTGGCCGCCGAGAAGAAGTGCGGCCACCTCGGCGGCAAGGTGCTCATCCCGACCGGCGCACACCTCCGTACCCTCGAAGCCGCCCGGCTGGCCGCCGACGTGGCCGGCGTGCCGAGCGTGGTCATCGCCCGCACCGACGCGCAGGCCGCCACCCTGCTGACCACCGATATCGACGAGCGGGACCGGCCGTTCGTCACCGGCGAGCGCACCGCCGAAGGCTTCTACCGGGTGCGCAACGGCATCGAACCGTGCATCGCCCGAGGCCTGGCCTACGCGCCGCACGCCGACCTGCTGTGGATGGAGACCAGCACGCCGGACCTGGAAGTCGCCCGCCGGTACGCAGAGGCGATCAAGCGCGAGTACCCGGACCAGCTGCTGGCGTACAACTGCTCACCGTCGTTCAACTGGCGCAAGCACCTCGACGACGCGACCATCGGCAAGTTCCAGCGGGAGCTCGGCCACATGGGGTACAAGTTCCAGTTCATCACCCTGGCCGGCTTCCACGCGCTGAACTACTCGATGTTCGACCTGGCGCGCGGCTACGCCAGTGACGGGATGAGCGCCTACGTGTCGCTGCAGGAGCGCGAGTTCGCCGCCGAACCGGCCGGCTACACGGCGGTGAAACACCAGCGGGAAGTGGGTACCGGCTACTTCGACCTAGTCTCTACCGTGCTCAATCCGGCCGGCGAGACCACCGCGCTGCGCGGCTCGACCGAGGAGGAGCAGTTCGCGTGAGGTACGAGATTCTCGGCCCGATGGCCGACCGGTTCAACGAAGTGCTCACCGCCGAGGCGCTGGAGTTCCTGATCGCTCTGGACGGCGAGTTCGCCGCCCGGCGGGTGGCGCTGCTGGACACCCGCCGCGCCCGGCGGGCCCGGTACGCCTCCGGACAGCTGCCCGACTTCCTGCCGGAGACCGAACACATCCGCACCGACCCGACATGGCGGGTCGCCCCGCCCGCACCCGGGCTGGTCGACCGGCGGGTGGAAATCACCGGGCCGACCGACCGGAAGATGACCGTCAACGCGCTGAACTCGGGCGCGAAGGTGTGGCTGGCCGACTTCGAGGACGCCACCAGCCCGACCTGGCGCAACGTGATCGGCGGTCAGCTGAACCTGATGGACGCCCTCGACCGGCGGATCGACTTCACCGACGAGCGCGGCAAGCGGTACGCCCTCGGCGACGACCTCGCGACGATCGTGGTCCGCCCGCGCGGCTGGCACCTGGTGGAGAAGGGCATCGTGGTGGACGGGCGGCCGATCTCGGCCAGCCTGGTCGACTTCGGGCTGTACTTCTTCCACTGCGCCCGCCGGCAGCTCGACGCCGGTGCCGGGCCGTACTTCTACCTGCCGAAGTTGGAAAACCACCGCGAGGCGCGGCTGTGGAACGACGTGTTCGTCCTCGCCCAACGCCGGCTCGGCCTGCCGCAGGGCACCATCCGGGCGACCACGCTGATCGAGACGATCACCGCCGCGTTCGAGATGGAGGAGATTCTGTACGAGCTGCGGGAGCACTCGGCCGGGTTGAACGCCGGCCGGTGGGACTACATCTTCAGCGTGATCAAGAACTTCGGGCAGTGGCCGGACTTCGTGCTGCCGGACCGTGCCGAGGTGACGATGACGGTGCCGTTCATGCGGGCGTACACCGAACTGCTGGTGCGGACCTGTCACCGACGCGGCGCGCACGCCATCGGCGGGATGGCCGCCTTCATCCCCAGCCGGGACCCGCAGGTCAACGAGGCCGCGCTGGGCAAGGTGCGGGCGGACAAGCAACGCGAAGCCGGCGACGGCTTCGACGGCTCCTGGGTGGCCCACCCGGGCCTGGTGCCGACCTGCCGGAAGGTCTTCGACGCGGTGCTCGACGGACGTCCGCACCAGGTCGACCGGTTGCGCGACGAGGTGGCGGTGACCGCGACCGACCTGCTGGCGGTGGACAAGACGCCCGGCCAGGTGACGGCGGCCGGGGTCCGCGCCAACGTCGCGGTGGCGCTGCGGTACGTCGATGCCTGGCTCAGCGGCGCCGGCGCGGTGGCGCTGTGGAACCTGATGGAGGACGCGGCAACCGCCGAGATCGCCCGCTGTCAGCTCTGGCAGTGGCTGCACCACGGCACCCCGCTGGCCGACGGCGGGTGCGTCACCGAGGACCTGGTCCGGTCGATCCTGGCCAAGGAGCTGGTTGCGCTGGTCGACGGACGCTACGGACCGGACCGCGACCGCGCCGAGGCGGCGGCCCGAATCGTCGAGGAGACCGCGCTCGGCGAGGAACTGCCGGCGTTCTTCACGACCGAAGCGTACGCCCGGCACCTGTCCCCCGCCGCGGTGACGGACCAGCGCTGACGCCGCCCCGCGGTCACTGCGGGTTGCGGACAGCCGCCAGCCACCGGCGGCGGACCGACGGCCGGTACGGGCTCAACGACGCGCCCGTACCGGCCCACCGTGCGGTCAGCGCCGGCCCTCGGCACACTCCTCGACGAGCTTGGCGCAGAACGCCGGCAGGTCGTCCGGTCTGCGGCTGGTGACCAGACCGTTGTCCGCCTGGCATTCGGTGTCCACCCAAGTCGCCCCGGCGTTGGTCAGGTCGGTACGCAGACTCGGCCAGGAGGTCAGGGTGCGGCCTCGCACCACCCCGGCCTCGATCATCGTCCACGGCGCATGGCAGATCGCCCCGACCGGCTTGCCCGCGGTGAAGAACGACCGGACGAAGTCGACCGCGTCCGGGTCGGTGCGCAGAAAGTCCGGGTTCGCCACCCCGCCGGGCAGCACCAACGCGTCGTAGGCATCCGGATCCGCCTTGTCCGCGGTGACGTCCACCGGATACGTCCGGGACTTGTCCAGGTGGTTGAAGGCCCGGATCTCGCCCGGCTGGACCGACACCAGTTCGACGGCGGCGCCCGCCGCCTCGACCGCTTCGCGGGGCTGGGTGTACTCGACCTCCTCCACCCCGTCGGCGGCCAGGAAGGCGACCCGTTTGCCCTGCAGTGTCGTCGCCATCTGCGGCTCCTCTCACTCGCGTACGGTGTCCAGTTGGTACATCTGCCCCAGGACCACCCGCTCAAACCCGACGTGACAGTGAAGTGCGTGACGCGCGATGTGACGGTCGAGCGACAACGGCGGTGAAACCTGGACCATCAGAGTCTTCTTCACGAAGGGGGCGCCGGATTCGTAGATCAATTCCCGGGGGGGTTCGGCATCTGCGAATACTCGCGTTTGCCGAATAGATCGGTCGACTGGCAACATCGGTAGAGTGAGTCCATCGTCGATGGTGTCGCCCGCCGGTCACGGCACCGCCGAGAAGGTCGGTTGAGATCGTGGGCGAGTCACCGGACGCCATCGAGATGCAGCCTTGGGACGCCGAGCACCCGGTGCTGAAGATCATTCGGAAACGGCGTGACTCCGGCAGTCGGCCCGGTGCCCGCGATCACGGTGACACAGCGAAGGTCGGCCTCGCGGTCGAGGGTGGCGGGATGCGGGGAGTCGTCTCGGCGTCGATGCTCGCGACGCTGGAGGACCAGGGTTTCAGCGGCGCGTTCGACGCGGTGTACGGCTGCTCGTCCGGCGCGGTGAACAGTGCCTATTTCCTCGCCGGCGGGACCTGGTACCCCGTTTCGATCTACTACGACGACCTGACCAGCCACCGGTTCATCGACTTCACCCGCGGCCTGCGTGGCGGGAACATCCTCGATCTCGACTACGCGTTCGGAGAGATCGTTGAGATCATCAAGCCGCTTGCCTATGACCGCGTTCTGGCAGCCGACCTCCCACTTCATATAGCTATCACCGATGTCGATGCAATTTCCACCCGGCTGATATCCGATTTCTCCGACCGTGCCGACCTCAAGGCAGCGCTGCTGGCCTCCGCCTGGCTGCCGATCGCCGTACGGGGGACGGCGCAGTTCCGGGGCTGGCGGGCTCTCGACGGTGGCGTGGTCACCGCGCTGCCGTTCCGGCTCGCGCTGCGCGACGGATGCACCCACGTGCTCTCCTTGAGTACCCGGCCCATGCGCAGCGGCAACGGCGGGCTCGGTCTGCAGCACCGGTACACCTACCGCTACCTGGAGAAGATGAAGGAAGGGCTGGGCGCCGCCTACCTTGCCTCGGTCCGGCAACGGCTCCGCGACCAGGTCGACCTCGCCGCCCGGCGCGGCACCGCGAGCCAGCTGCCGCCGTACGTCCTCGACCTCGCCCCGTTGCCCGAGGACACCGAGGTCAAGCGGCACGAACTGCGCTCGCATCTGCTGATCAGCGCGGCGCGCCGAGCGTACTCCCTGATGTACTGCGCGGTCGAGGGACGACCGGCGGCGCTGCTCCGTTCGGGCCGGCTGCACGCGGTGCCCCGCCTGATGGTCGTGGACCAGCGCTGATGGCTGGCCGACCCACCCTCGACCAGCTGGTCGAGGAGCTTTCCCGACCGCCCACGCCGCCCGGCCCGGAGCTCGACCGGCTGACGAAACTACTGCTGCCGGCCAGCGGTCAGGCGGCCGCCGAGCGGCGGGCGACTGCGGCGGACCGACCGACGGCTGACGAGCTGACCTCCTGGCGGGCGCTGCTGCGTGACGTCCCGTTCGACCAGCGGTCCTTCGACGATCGGTTCCGCCCGGGCAGCTGGAAAGCGGTCCTCGACAACCTGGCGCGACAGTGCGACCGGCTCGCCGATGGTGCCGCCGACCTGCCGGCACCGCGTCGGCAGACGGTCGGCTTCCTGGCGCTGCTGTTGATCACTCTGACCGGCCTGGCCGAATCGAGTGACCGCCGGACCGCCACCGCGCCGGCCCGGGCGGGTACCGCCGACGGGAGCGCACCCCTACCCGGCCACGACTGTCCCGGCGTGTGCGGGCGTCTTGTACGGCAGCGGCCGGTACGCGAGACGATCCGCGAGCTGTACCGGCCGGTCGGCGGACCGCTTTCGGACCAGGCCGGCCAGGATGCCGTCGCGGGGTCCGAGTGGACCGCCGGAGTCGACTTCGACACCCTCGAGTTCCACGAACACGGGACCACCTCGCTGATCCTGCGCGGGTCCGGCACGCGACGGGGTGGGCTGCGTCGACCCTTCGCCCTCAAGTTGATCCTCTACCCGTACCTGCGGATTCCGCGCATCGCGAGCACGACGAAGGCGTACGCCGGGCTCTACGATCTCGCCGGCGTCCCGGCGGACCATCTGGTCGCGGTCTGGGCCAGCTCGCAGAGCTGGATCCTGATGGACTTCGTCGCCGGGCGTCCGCTCCACGAGGTGTGGCGGGAGCGTGCCGCACGACGCCGCTCCGCTCGACGCGTGCGGCCCGGGCGGTCGGCGACAGCCGGCGACGACCAGGGCCTCGGCGAGGCCTCGGTCGACCGGTTCGCGCTCCTGGCCGACCTGCGGGCCTACGGCACGGCCGCCTTCCTGGCGCTCGCGGAACTCGACCGGTTTCTCAACGCCGGCAACCACCCCACCGAGCCGACCAGGCGGGGGCACGGCGACCTCGCCCCGTCGAACATCATTGTGACCTACCGGGATGGCCGGCCCGTCTTCCGGCTGATCGACATCGGCGCGAACTACCTGTACACGTACGCCTTCGGTGCGCTCGAAGGCCCGGACGGACAGTTCGTCGCTCCTGAGGTCAAGGCCGACGGGACGGCCGGTGACAAGTCCGACGTCTACTCGCTGGGCAAGTTGCTGACGATGTTCGGTGGCGGGGAACCGGGTGATGTCGTTCCGGACGAGTTCTACGCCCACGCGCCGCTACTGGCCCGGTTCATCGAGGACCTCATCGACACGCACCCGGACCACCGGTTGCTGCTGTTCTCGCCGGACGCCGATCCCACCGAGCTGTGCCCCGTAGCCGGTGAAGAACATCAACCGGCACCGGACATCTCCCGGTACGCCCGACTCCACGCCGCCTTCACCGCGGAACTCGATGCCGAGGCGGCCCGGACTCCGCCGACCGACGACCGGCTGGTCCGCGGCACCTGGGAACTGTTTCAGACCCGACTCACCCTCGGACTGTTCCGGCCACTCGCCGGTGCCCCCGGTCAGCTGCGCCGCATCTACCGGACCCGCCGAGGTGAGTCGGGTGCCGCCAGCCGCGCGTCGGCCCTCGTCGCGGCCCGGCTGTTGGCCTGGTCCTGGCTCTCCTCGGTGGCCTGGGCGGTCACCTTCTCCATCACCCTCATCTGGATCGTCCGGCAGTTCGACTGGTCCTGGGGCAACCGGATGGTGGAGGCGCTGCAACGGATGCTCGGCGGCTCGGAGGACCGCTTTCCGGTCCTCGACTCGCTCCGCGCTCCGGGCTATTCCATACCGGACATCGAGACGAACGCGCCGGCCCTGTTGGTCGGTCTGACGTACGCGATGGTGTCGGCGAAGTACTACCACAACCTCTTCGCGGGCATGGATCCGCTGGCCGCCGGCTGGCGGGCCGGCGGTCTCACCGTCCGCGCCGTCCTCGCCCAGTTCACCATCCGGATACAGACGATCACCGGTGCCCTACTGGTGCTGCCGATCGTGCTCTACGACCCCAGACTCTGGCCGATCAACAGTGCCATCGGCCAGACCCTGTCGCTGTTCACGAACAGCGCGGTGCTGCTGTTTGCCCGGCGCGCTCTGGCCGACGCGCGGCGACGCGGGCTGAGCACGGTGCCGTCGAGCGACGCGAAGGCAACCGGGCTCGCGTCGTTCGCGGAGTGGACGCCGACCTCGCTTTTCTACGCGGGGATCGTCTGGACAATCGGGCTCGCGGTCTACCAGGGCGCGCTGCAGGACGTGTACGTGTACGCCTTGTCCGTGGCGTCGATCAACCTCTTCCTCTTCTACATGATCAAGTGTGGCCGGGGAGCGGCCGAGGTCAGGACCGCGCTCACTCGGGCCACCAGCGCGGCCGAACGACTGCGGTACCTCGCCCTCGCCCGCGACCTGAACCACCGCTGGCCCGGCCCCGACCCGTCCCGGGGCCGGGCCAGCGGCCCGGCGACGACGCATGAGCGGCGCTGAGCGGCGCTAGCGCTCAAGCAGGGGGGGCGCAGCATCTTGATGATTTCCTCGGGTGCCTCCTCGGCTATGAAGTGCCCGGCCGAGGTGGTGCGGTGCGCGCTCTGCGCCCGCAACAGTCTGGCGACGTACGAGATCCTCGGTCATCTCGTCCGGTTGCAGGCCCGCAGCGGGGGGGTCTGGCACGGCGAGGCGATCCGCTTCGACGACGACACCGGCTGGGGTCGCTACCGGCCCTGGGCGGCGAGCTGGCCGGGACCGCGCCGGACACCGGGTGGCGGCCGGCGCCGCCCGACCCGGCAGACATGATCGGCGCGGGACGGGCGGGCGGAGCGGGATCAGCAGGCACCAACCCGTTTCCAGGGGCCCCACCCGGAGGCGGCAGGTTGCTGGTCCCGCGTCCACCACTGTGCGGTCCACAGCTGCCCGTCATGCTCGACGGTCTCGCCGCCGGTGTAGATCCACGACGACGTCCACTCCGGGTAGAAATCGCTGCCGCAGTGCTGGTAGGCACCGAGCTCGGCCCAGGCACCCCACTGCGTGGCACCCGGTACCTGGTTCCTCGTCCACCACTGGGCCTGGTACGCCCGGCCGGCGTGGAACACGAGATCACCCTCGGTGTACACCTGCGACGGCTCCCAGGTGGGTACCACCGGCGTCCACTGGGCGTACAGCGTCGCCGCGGTTTGGGCCAGGGCCGACACCTCGGTGGCGGCGGTCACCGTGGTGCCGCTGCCGTCGGCCGCGGTGTTCCAACCGGCGAACTCGAACGCGGGCCTGCGCAGACCGGTGCCCGGCGCGTCCAGACCAGCATCGGTCCGCAACAGACCATTGCGCGCCTCGGGGGCCGTGCCGATGCCGCCGTTGACGTCGTACGACACGGAGTAGACCCCCTCGACCGCAGCGGCCCACGACAGCATCGGCGACTGGTTGTTGGTCGCCCGCAGCCGGATGGTCACCGGCCCGGCCGCGGCCAGGTCGATGTCGTAGCTCAACACCCTCGACGGCGTGGCGGTGTCGAGGGTGACCTGCGCTCCGACCTGGTGCGCGGCACCGTTATAGTCCAGGAACACGTCGTAGCCGCGACTGTTGCCGGGCCACCAGGAGTGGCTGCCCGCCACGATCGTGTGGCGACCCGCCGGCAGGGTGAAGGTGTAACTGAGGGTCGCCCCCACCTGGTTGGCCGTGTACACCCCCGTGGTGGTCGTCTTGCTGTAGTCACCAGCGACGATCCCCTTGTACCGGATGTCACGGTCGCCGGCGGCGTTGGACGCCCCGAGGCCCCAGGTCGCATCTCCTTCGAGGACCTGGTCGGGTGCGCCGTTGCGCAGATCGTCGCCCAGCAGTTCGGCGACCGCCGCGTGGGCCGGCGAGTTGTAGCCCAGGGTGCCGGCCGCGGTCCCGTTGACGTCCGCGAAGTACCTCAGCCCTGGCGGCACGACCTCGACCCAGGCGGTCGTGGTGGCACCACCGTGGCTGCCCCGGACGGCGACCGTCGTCCACGCCTGGCTGACGTCGATTCCGTCGAGATCCCAGGTCACCGCGAGATCCCGGGTGGTGCCGTCGGTGAGCGTGGCGGGCAGCGTCGCCGGCAGATCGTCCGGCGCCTGGCCGAGGAAGGTCGCCCGCCAGACCTGCGGCAGCGCGGCCACCCGATTGGCCAGCGGGTAGCTGGCCGCCTGAAGCCGGGAGACGATCTGCCGGGCGCCCTCCCCGTCGAGCCGATAGCCCACCGGGTCGGCCACCGCACGACCGGCCATCGCGATGTTGGACTGCAGCAGCGCCCAGTCCCGGTCGGTGAAGTCCTCGGTCCGCTCGATCCGCGAGGCTACCGCCAACGCCTGGCTGACAGCATCGCTCGACGCCGGCTCGGTTGCCGGCGTCCCCAGGACACCGACCGAGTCGACCACCAGCGTCCCGGCGATCACCTCAAAGGTCACAGTGTGCCGACCCCACGGCAGTCCTCGCACGGCCACGGTCTGCTGGAAGTTGGTGACGGACCTGGTCGGCAGGTTCGTCGCGACGAGTTCGCCGTCGACCCGCACGTCGAGCCGGGCGCTGCCGTCGTTGACTCCCGTGACGTCGATCCCGGAACCGGTGAACGTGTACGCGAGGGTGGCACCGGGCCCCCGACTGGTCGACGACGAGCGATGATATTCGTACATGCTGCCGCCGTTGGCGTGCCGCCAGTCTCCGCTGTAGGCGAGCCGTGCGGCCGGCGGGTCGGCCAGGTCGTTCATCTCCAGATTGTCGAGGAGTTCGCGGTAGTACGGCAGGTAGCCCGGCACCCGCTCGATCGTCAGGTTGTCGAACCGGGTGTGGTGGAAGCCGCTGGCGAGGTCGACGCGACCGGACAGGTACGGCACGTCGTCGGTCCAGCTGAACACCTGGTCGCCGTTGACGAAGCCGGTGATCTGGTGACCGGCGACCCGGATCGCCAACCGGTGCCAGGCGGTGGCGTCGAATCCGGCGACGGTCCCGCCGGAGATCGTCCTACCGGTACGGCGGAACTGCCAGGTCCCGTCGGAGGCCAGCAGCAACGCATAGGGTGTGCCGCTCAGACTGTGTGAGCTGCCACCGCCGGTCGAACGCGCGCCGATGGCTGCGTAGTTGTCCGACGCCGGGCCCCGGTCGAACCGCACGTCGACGCCCGCCTGGTAGTTGGTCCAGCGCAGATCACCGACGCCGGTGACGGGATCGGCGCTGTTCCAGGCACCGCCGACACCGGTCGTCGCCCGGTCGATCTGCTGGCGCAGCACGTTGTTCCCGTCGCCGGTCCGCACCGTCTCGAAGGCACCGTTCCGGTCCCAGGTGTACAGCGGGATGGCACCCGTGTCGCCGCCACGGGAGTCGATGAAGCTCTCGGTCTGGCTCGTGACGACGCCACCCGGACCGATCACCGGCACGGTCCGGCCGACGTAGTCGAAGTCGTCGGCCCACAGCACGCCGTGCTCCGGGTCGGCGTCGAGCACCGTGCGCTCGCCCTCGACCGGCAGCGGCGTGGCCCACTCCGGATCTGCGGTGACGTCGAGCGAGGTGACGGTGACGATGGAGTATGGTTCGACGCTGACCTGGTAGCCGCCGGTGACGCCGGGCACCGCATCGGCGACGTGGCGCTTGTAGTTGGCGTCGAACGCCTCGCCGCCGCCGGCAGCCCCGGTCTGCCAGACGGCGAGTTTCGGGTCGACCCCGAGATCGAAACCGACCGGCGTGATCTCATAGGTCCGTGCGTACTCGGAGTCGTTGACGATCACGGTCGAGAAGTCCGACCGGTCCGGCGCGGCCATGGTGAGGTAGTTGGGCTGACCGTTGCGCCCGACGACCGGGTTGGTGCCGGTGGCGGTGGAGGCGCTGGCCTGCGGGACAACCCGCCAGACCCCGGCGGTGTTGGAGTCGTTCTCCCAACCGGTCTGCGCGAAGCTGGTGAAGTGCTGCAGCACGGCGAGTCCCGCGTCGTAGTGAATCCACCCTGACCACGGGTCGCGGGCGGACACGAGCTCCTTAAAGGAGTACTGGCCGCCTTCGAAAAACGAGCCGATGGCGGGTTGGTAGACGAAGTGCGTCCGCCGCGACATCACGAAGCCCTTGACGATGGTGTTGGCCATCTCCAGCGCGCTGCCCGTGCCGCCGATGCCGGTGCCCGGCACGGTCGGGTCTGCCGTGTTGTTGTTCTGCCGGAACGACGAGTTGCTGAAGGTGGCCTGCGCCTCGCTGTTCCAGATTTCCTTGTCGAACTGCTCGGCGAGCCGGGTGAAGTTGTGCTGACCGTCGTCGTTCGTGTTGTAGTGGTAGCCGGCCACCGCGACTGCGTCGCGCAGCTCGGCGTCGCCGACCATCGCGCCGCCGAAGCTGCCGATGCCGACCTCGTCGGAGATGACGACCTTGATCTGGTGGTAGAGCTGCGCCTCGCCGGGGCGGAAGCCGGCCAGTGCGGGATCGTCGCTGACGTAGCCGGTGGTGTCGCTGCGCACCTGGTTCGCGTACTGCTTGGTCCAGGTGAGATCGGCGGTGTGCTCGTTCACCCCGGGGTTGACGTAGTCGACCATGAAGCCGTACTCGCGGTAGGCCGCCAGGATGGTGTTCTTGTACCAGGTGTAGATCTTGTCGTTGGTGTTCGCCCACGCCGGCGCGTTCCACCGCAGGATGCTGACCTTGAGGTCGGGGTTGACCTTCCTGGCGTCGGCGGCCAGTTGGAAGCCCGGGTGCCGGGCCACGTTCGCCGGCTCGGTCTCCCGGCGCATGGTGGCCGGGTCGGGTCCGGTCGAGTTGTTCCGGTCGTTGCCCATCTCGATCTTGACGTGGCTCATGACGGGTCGGTCGCCGCCGAAGAGGACCCGCAGCAGCCGCGCGTACGTCTCGGGGTGCTGGGCCTTGTAGTCCATCAGCACGGCGCTGGTGCTGTTCGCGCTCAGCACGCCGAAGCCTTTGAAGGTCAGGCCGTTGACGTTGTCAGCCGCGACGACGCTCGCGTCCACGGTGATGTCGACGGTCGCCGCAGGTGCAGCCGCAGCGGTAGACGTACCAGAGACCAGTTGAGCTGGCGCGATCATCCCGAGCACGAGCAGGGCTGCGACGGCTGATCCACGTCTCATGAATATCTCCTTCTGCCGACCGCATGTTTCTGTCCGATGCACGGCTGGTCTCGCGACAGTAAATCGATCGAAAGACACCAGTCAACAACAGAAAAGAACAGAGTCGATCGCATCCGATCACAATCGACCGCACCGCACTGGCCGGGTGCGCCCTCAGGTGATCCCGGTTGGCATCGTGGTGCCAGTAACCGCAGCCAGCCGCCCTACGCGGCGGCGCAAGGTGGTCACAAAGAAACAGAACCGATCACGAAGCTTCAGTCGGCGGGAACGCGGTCGGCCAGACAGCAGGCGACGACGCGAAAAGCTTTGGCACACTACGGGCATGGACCGGCCCACGGCGCACACCACGACTCCCCGCCACCTGACCACCGCCGAGCTCACCGCCGGGCTCGCGGAGGTGGCTCGCTCCCCGCGCGGCTCCGGCACGCTGCACCTCGTGGTCCGCCGGCCGGCCGTTGCCGAGCGGGAACTGCTGGCCGAGGGGAGGCTCGACATCACCGACGGGCTGGTCGGCGACGGCTGGGCGCAGCGCGGCAGTTCGGCGACCAGTGACGGGTCTGCGCACCCGGACCGGCAGCTCACCGTGATGAACTCCCGGTTCGTCCGGCTGGTCGCCGGCGACGACCCGCAGCACTGGGGGCTGGCCGGCGACCAGCTCTTCGCCGACCTCGACCTGCACGCCGACGCGCTGCCCGCCGGCACCCGACTGGCGGTCGGCGACGAGGCGGTCATCGAGGTGACGGCCGAGCCGCACACCGGGTGCGCGAAGTTCGCCAACCGCTACGGACGCGACGCGCACAAGCTGGTCTGGAGTGAGCAGGGTCGCCAGGCCCGGCTGCGTGGCCTCTACGCCCGCGTCGTGGTCGGTGGCGTCATCCGGCCCGGCGACCAGATCCGGGTACTCGGCACGGCCGACGCCACCGAGGGAACCGCTATGGCCCTCAACCCGCCGGTTTAAGGGTCATACAGGTTCCCTCGTCACGAAACGCCGGTCGTCAGCCCGAGCGCCGTCGCCAGCCGGGCGACGCCGGCAGTGTCCGGCCCGCACCGGGCAGTCTCCGCCACGAGGGTACGGGCGGAGGGCCGGCAGCGGATCTCAGCCGGTGCGACGCGGTCCGCCTCGACCACCCACCGACCCGCCGCTTTGAAGTCGCCGACGTCGAGGTACGCCCGCGCGGAAGCTCGCCTGCCGGTAGTTCGGGCCGTCCCCGATCTGCCTGGCCACCTCAGCAGCCTGTGCGATCAGCTCGTCGACGCTGCGGGTTTCGCCGCAGCCGGCGGCGGCCAACCCGGCCTGCAGCAGCAACGTCCCGTGCACCGCGCCACACTCGACAGACGCCGCGGCGACCCGGCCGGCGGCGGCGAACACTGGGTCATCCGCCGCCGTACCCGCCACAGCGCCACCCGACGCCCCACCGCCACACTCACCGCCGCCCACCCGCGTCGACCCACGTCCACGACACGAAACGCTCGTACAACTCGGCCGGATCGGTGATCCCCGCCTCCTCGACGGCGACCGTCAGCAGCTCACCGACGTCGACCGACAGCGCCAACGGCTCACCCACGTACGCCTCCGCCAACTGCGTCCGACCCGGCGGACACGGCCACGGCGTACCCTCCGAACAGACCGCACAGCACCACGACGGCCGCACCGGCTCATGCACCGGCCCTTTGCCGGTTCCGGGTGTCCTCATCGCAGGTAGTGCCGGCGGAATGTGCGGGGTGGTGATCCGCTGGACCGGCCCGTCCAGGTCCCAGAACACCAGCGGCACCAGCGACCGGACGTCGATGACCTCGACGTCGATGCCCCGGCCAGCGAGTTCGTCGGCGGCCTGCAGCGCCCGGGGCACCATCAGGCCGAGGGCGACGACGGTGGCGTCCCGGCCCGGCCGGCGGATCTTCGCGGTGCCGAGGGTGTCGACGATCTCCCCGTCGGGCACCTCGGCCCGCCCCGCGTACAGTCCCTTGTGTTTGAAGAACAGCACCGGGTCGTCGCTGCGGACGGCGGCGGCCATCAGGCCGATCACGTCGGTCGGGGCGGACGGGCTGACCACCTTCAGACCGGGTACGGCCATCGCCCGGTTCTCCACCGACTGCGAAAGCTGGGCACCGAACCGCAGGCTTCCGCCGTTGCCGGACTTGATCACCAGCGGCAGGCTGACCTGGCCGTTGGTCATGTACCGGGTCTTGGCGATCTGGTTGACCACGATGTCCCAGCGGACCGCGAAAAAGTCGGAGAACATGATCTCGGTGACCGGGCGCAGCCCGGTCATCGCCGCGCCCAGCACCGCACCGAGGATGGCCTGCTCGGAGATCGGGATGTCGACGACCCGGCGCGTCCCGCGTGTGTCCGGCCGGTTCCAGCGACACACCGGCCACGAGCACGCCTACATCATGGAGGGTGAGCTGACCTGCCAGGTCGGCTTCCAGGAGGTCGTGCTCGGCGCCGGGGACAGCATGGTGTTCGACTCGTCCCGCCCGCACCTGCTAAAGAACCGCAGCGACTGGCCGGCGTCGGGTGGACACCGGCATCGATCCGGTGCCGCTGGCTGTACGACGAACAGGTCGGCAACCAGGACGTGCACGCGATGTGGTTCATCGTGCGGCCGAAACCCGACTCGGGACCGTGACCGTCAACGACCCGGGGTCGGTCACGCCGCTGCGGCTTCGATCCGTGCCACCGCGCTCGCGACGCCGTCCTCGGCCGTGACGCGCCGCCCCAACCCGGCCGCCGCATCCCGAACGTCGATGTCGGTGGTGACCTGGCGGATCGCGGCGGCGAGCCGCTGCGCGGTGAGTGTGGACTGCGGCACCGGGGTGCTGCCCGCGCCGAGCGCGGCGATCCGCCGACCCCAGAAGAACTGGTCCAGGATGAACGGACAGATCACCGACGGTCTGCCGGCGCGCAGCGCGGCGGCGGTGGTGCCGGCACCGCCGTGATGCACCACGGCGGACACCCGGGGAAACAACCAGTCGTGCGGCGCCTGGGTGATGGGCAGGACATTGTCCGGCAGGTCCGCCGCGTCCAGCCCGCCCCAGCCGGTGGCGACGATGCCGCGTACGCCGGCCAGGCGCAACGCGTCGCCGACGGCCCGGGTGAGGCGCCGCGGGTCGCGCCCGGCCATGCTGCCGAAGCCGACGTACACCGGCGGGTCGCCTGCGTCGAGGAAGTCGACCAGCTCGGCCGGTGGCTGCCAGCCGGTGGCATCGTCGAGGAACCAGTATCCGGTGAGCTGGGCGTGGCCGGGCCAGTCGGCGGGGCGCGGCAGGACGTGGCCGCTGATCGCGTGCAGCACCGGGATCGGCCGCCCGTCGGGCAGCCGGGTGGCCAGGGCCGCGCCGCTGGTCCTGGCGAGCCCCAACGTCTCCTGCCGGAAGGTGTTGACCATGCCGTCGTACATCCGGTAGCCGGCACCGGCGAGCCGGTAGGTGAGCCGGTTGTACGGGCGGCCCAGCGGCAGCGACGGCATGCCGATCATCGGGAAGTCGCCGGTCGCCACGGACATCGGTACGGGCACCGCCTGCACCGCCGGCACGCCGAGTTTCTCGGCGACGTGTGGGCCGGCCAGCGCCTTGGGGTGGTAGACGATCACTTCCGGGTCGGCCTGGCGGGCCGCCTGCCAGACGTCGGCCAGCAGCCCCCGGTTGATCGGGTTCGCCTGCCGGGCCAGCCTGATGTTGGTCTTGATCGAGCCGAGAAGTCCGGTGGTGTCCTCCATCGCGGCGCGGCCCGCCGCCGAGTCGAGCAGTTGCAGGATCTCGTCGCCGAGGTGGCCGTACGTCAGGCCGTGGTCGGTGACGAAGGACCGAAATCTGGCGCAGGTGGCCAGGGTGACGTCATGGCCGGCCGCCCGCAGCCCGGTGCCGAGCGCCAGGTACGGCTGGACGTCGCCGCGCGATCCGACGGTGACGATCAGGACCCGCACCGTCACACGCTCCTTCCGGTCTGCCGGCGGAACTCCTCCATCAGCGCGGGCGTGCGTTCGATCATGAACGTGTAGAAGTCGCGGGTGTGCCGGAGCCGGTCCGCTTCGGGAGCGTCCGCGTCGCCGACGAGGTCGATGCCGCGCTGCATCAGGTCGATGAAGGTGCGCATCTTGTCTGTGGGGTCGATCGCCCGGGCGAAGGCGTCCGGGTGTATCTCGTACGCGTGGCCCCGGCCGCTGGTCGGCACCCGGCGCACCATGCCGGACTGCTCCAGGGCCCGCATCCCGGCCGAGACGGAGGCCTTGGACAGCCCGACCGCCTCGCACAGTTGTGCGGTGGTCTGGCCCGGCGGGTCGCAGATCAGCAGCCAGCCCAGCAGCTTGCCGAACGCCGGGGTGGTGCCCATCTGAGCGAGGGCGACACCGACCTCTTCGGCGTACCGCCGCCCGGCGTCCGGGTCCACGCGTCATCTCCTCCGTCACCGGCGACATCCCACCACGGGACATCAGTATCACGAACGTTCAGGACTTCCCGAACGTCAACGGTAACACGGCTGCTGGTGACGCGATCCGCAGCGGTCCCACTCAGCTCAGCGGCGGGCGAGCGCCTGGTCGATCAGTTGCTCGCTGTCGGCCCAGAGCTGCTGGGCCCGAGCGACGTCGTACGACTCGGGTGAGGACGGGGCGATCTTCGGACCCTCCAGGTAGGCGCCGGTGGTGCCGTCGAACCGGGCGTCGCTGACCAGGTCGGCCAGGTGCCGGGCGGAGGCCCGGGAGCTGCGCGCGCCGGGCAGCAGCGCGCTGATCAGCGGAGCGGCCATCCGAAAGCCGGTCCGGACGAGCGTCGGATAGTCGCGGGACAGGCTGGTGTCGGGCATCAGCCCCGGGTCGTACGCGTTGACGCTGATCGGCCGCCCGTCCAGGCGGCGGGCGAGCTCGTAGACGAAGTAGATGTTCGCCAGCTTCGACGTCGAGTAGCGGACCCGGCCCGCCGTCGGGGTCGCGGCGGCGTCGGACGGGTCGACGAGCTCGCGGGCACTCGTCCAACGCGGCTCCGGAAAGCCCATGCTCTTCTCCCGCCAGTGGGTGCCGCTGCTGACAATCGCGATCCGGGCCCCGGCGGCCAGGTCATCCAGCAGCCCGGCGACGAGCAGGTGGTGACCGAGGTGGTTGGTGGCGAAGGTCAGCTCGTAGCCGTCGGCGGACCGGCGTACCCCGTCGATGATCTGAACGCCGGCGTTGCCGACGATGGCGTGCAGCGGCGGACGCTGCCCGGAGCGGCGCAGTGCCCCGGCCGCGTCCGCGACCGAGCGCAGGTCGGCCAGGTCGATCCGGAGCGGTTCGAGGCTCGCAGCGGGGGTCCGGCGACGGATCTGCCGGGCCGCCGCTTCTCCCCGGCTTTCCGCCCGGTAGCCGAGCACAACGTGCCAGCCCTGGGCGGCGAGCCGCCCGGCGACGCGCAGTCCGAGGCCGGTGGTTGCCCCGGTGATGACGACGGTCCTCATCAGAATGAACCCCTTCATGGGTTGACGTTGTCAACCTGACCTTACGTCGCCCAGGTTGACAGCGTCAACCTGATCTAGGATCGGGCGATGAGCACCCGGGACGACCTGGTCGCCGCAGCGACCGCACTGCTCGACGAGGGCGGCCCCGATCGGGTCACCCTGCGGGAGGTCGGGCGTCGGGCCGGCGTGTCACACAACGCGCCGTACAAGCACTTCACCGACAAGCAGGCCCTGCTGGAGGCCGTCGCCATCCAGGAGTTCGACCGGCTCGACCGGGTCATGACGGCGACGCCGACGCCACGGACCGAGGCCGCCGCGCCGCTGCGGCGCGTCCTGCTCGAATACGTACGCTGGGCGCAGCAGCACCCGCGACGGTTCGCGCTGGTCTACGGGTGGTCGATGAACGCCTCAGCGGACCTGCACGAGCGGGCCGGCGCCACCTGGCGGCGACTCGTCGAGCTGACCGCCGAGGCGCAGGCCGCCGCCGCCCTACCCGCCGGCGACCCGGAACGGGCCGCCGCCCTCGTCCGCGCGTTGGCGCACGGCGCCGCCGACCTGGCCATCACCGGCCACCTGGCAGCCGACGGAAAGGGCCACGCCAGCGCCGAGGACCTGGTCGAGGACCTGCTCCGGGTGCTGGGTCAGGCCGGACGGTCAACCTGATCCGGGCGTGACGCCTGCTCCAGCGCCAGATCGTGGCGCAACACGGCGACATGGATGGCCTGCCCCTCGACCCGCCGACAGGAGAGGCAATGACCGAGTTCCACGACTGGGACGACGTCCGCAGCGAACTGCACGATGGGGACGATGCCGCGCTGGCGACGGAACGCGCGCGTACCGAGGCATGGATCAGTGCCTTCCACCTCACCGAGGAACGCGGTGACGCTGCCCGGCTGACGCTGGCGAGGGAACCTGTATTGTCGTGAAACTGGCGGGTTGAGGGTCATACAGGTTCCCTCGTTACGAAACGCCGGTCGTCAGCCCGAGCGCCGTCGCCAGCCGGGCGACGCCGGCCGCGTCCGGCCCGCACCGGGCGATCTCCGCCACGACCGTACGGGCGGAAGGCCGGCAGCGGATCTCAGCCGGTACGACGCGGTCCGCCTCGACGAGCCAGCGTCCTGCCGCTACGAAGTCACCGACGTCGAGGTACGCCCGCGCGGCGTCCACCAGGTACGCCGCCCGATGCTCCGCCGGCAGTCCACGCCACGTCAGCTGCCGGGTGGCCGTTTCGTGTCGGCGTACCGCCTGCCGGGCGTCGCCCGACTCCACGGCCGCCGCGACGTGCGCCAGCTCGACAGCCGCCGGGCCGAAGCTCGCCGTACGGTAGTCCAGCCCGTCGCCGATGCGGCCAGCGACGTCAGCGGCCCGGCCGAGCAGCTCGTCGACGCTGCGGGTTTCGCCGCAGCCGGCAGCGGCCAACCCGGCCTGCAGCAGCAACGTCCCGTACACCGTGCCGCGCTCGACAGACGCCGCCGCGATGCGGTCGGCGGCGGCGACCGTCGTCGTCATCGCCAACCGGTCCTGGCCCAGCCCGCGCAGCGCCTGCCCGAGCGGCACCGCCGCCGAACCGGCCAGCACCGGATCGCTGCCGGCCACGGCCAGCGCCCGATCGGCCGCCAACCAGGCCAGCTCGGGTTCACCGACCTTGACCAGCACGAGCGCGATAATCCGGTAAGCGCGCACCAACAACTCCGCCCCAGGCGCAGGCCGGGTGGCGTGCAGCCGCCGGGCAGCGTCCAGCAACTCCGGCACCGTCCGCAGCAGCCGGGGATAGTCGCCGTGCTGGTACGTCGACCAGGCGTGCTCCACCCGCTGCGTGACCTCCTGTTCCCCTGCCGGTCCGCTGTCGGCGGCGGTGAACACCTCGTAGCTGGCCAGCGCCGCTCGGACCGCCGCCACCCCGTCGACCGCCCCACCGGCCTCCGCTGGCCGGTCCGGGCCGACCAACTCCGCCGGGTCGACCCGCAGCACCTCGGCGACCTGCCGGATCAGCGAGAACCGGTCCAACGTCCGGACACCACGCTCCACCTTCTCCACCCAGCTCTTAGACCGACCGACCCGGTCGGCGAGCACCTGCTGGGTCATCCGCCGCCGTACCCGCCACAGGGCGACCCGACGCCCCACCGCCACGCTCACGGCCGCCCACCCGCATCGATCCCGGTCCCGTCGATCCAGGTCCAAGAGACGAAGCGTTCGTGCAGCTCGGCCGGGTCGGTGATGCCGGCCTCCTCGGCGGCCAGGGTCAGCAGTTCGCCGACGTCGACCGACAACGCGACCGGCTCACCGACGTAAGCCTCCGCCAACTGCGTGCGGCCCGGCGGACACGGCCACGGCGTCCCGTCCGGACAGACCGCGCAGCACCACGACGGCCGCACCGGCTCATGCACCGGCTCCCTGCCGGTTGCGGGTGTCCTCATCGCAGGTAATACCGGCCGGCGTTACCACCACGCCGATCCGTCCGATCCGTCCGGGTCGCCGGCCGCCGGTCCGGCGGCGGCACCGTACGGTCGGCAAACCGCCGCCGACCCGGCACCGGATACACCACATCCACCGGCACATCCGCACGCTGAAACCACTTCCCGAACACAACGCCCCCTCAACGAGAGTTGGAAGGGCGGCGACCCGAGGTGGCTCTCCACGTCAACCCCGAGCCGCCGCCCAGCAGGCGGGCCCGACGCGCGAAAAGGGCGATTACGGGATGCGACGCCGGGCCCAGCTAACGCGAGGCCGCGCCACCGCCGAACTCACAACCCGGAGGCTTATTCAGCAGGGCCCCGATAACCCACAGTGGACCCCCCGATAAATGAGACGGCCC
>NZ_JBHMIQ010000015.1:0-133835 GCF_048060315.1 Micromonospora sp. LOL_013 | reverse complement strand
ATGGTCATGCAGCAGCACCTTCGGCGCCCGAACGATCTCCGCCAACGAAACAGCCACCATGGGTGGAGGGTAGTAGGTTTCAACGTCGCACTCCGGCACGGGACACGGGTATTGCCGATGCCGGCGCGGGTGCCGGTCACCAGCCAGGCAGGATGTCTACGATGCTCACCGACGTACTGCCGTACCTGCGTTGCCCGGTCTGCCGCGCGCCGCTCGCCGCCCATGACGGCGGCGTCCCCCGCGCGGGCGGCACCAACGGCAACGCCGACGGCGCTGTCCGGGCGCTGCGCTGCCCGGCTGGACACAGCTTCGACGTGGCCCGGCAGGGCTACGTGGACCTGGTGACCGGCCGGGCCCGGCACGCCGGCGACTCCGCCGAGATGGTCGCCGCCCGCGACGAGTTCCTTCAAACCGGACATTTCGACGTGGTCGCCACGGGGCTGGTCGAGGCGGTGGGCAGCCCGGCCCCCGACAACCGAGCCCCCGACAACCGGGGCGCGGGCAGGCCGACTCCGGACGACCGGGCCGGGCCGATCGTGGTCGATGCCGGCGCCGGGACCGGGGCCTACCTCGCGGCGGTGCTCGACGCGCTGCCCGGCGCCGTCGGACTCGCCCTGGACCTGTCCAAGGCGGCGGTACGCCGGGCCGCCCGCGCCCATCCGTCGGCCGCCGCGGTCCGCTGCGACACCTGGCGACCGTTGCCCGTCGCCGACGCCTGCGCCGACCTGGTGCTGAACGTGTTCGCTCCGCGCAACGGCGGGGAGTTCGCCCGGATCCTGCGGCCACGCGGCGCGCTGGTCGTGGTCACCCCGCTGCCCGACCATCTCGCCGAGGTGATCGGCCCCCTCGGGTTGCTCCGGGTGGACCCGGCGAAGGACGACCGTACCGGCGCGGCGCTACGGCACCACTTCGACCGGGTCGCGCTGCACGTCCTGCGCCGACGGCTGCGCTTGTCGCACCGCGACGTCACCGCGCTGGTACGGATGGGACCGAGCGCCCGGCACACCGACCCGGCCGACCTGGCCTCGGCGATCGCCGCGCTGCCAGAACCGGTCACCGTCACCGCCGCCGTCCAACTGGCGATCTACCGCTGCCGGCCGGGCAGCTGACTGAGGACCGGTCAGGTCGACAGGTCGACCTCTTCCCAGCCGGGCGGTGCGTCGTGGTACGGGCCACGGAGAACGACCGCCCATTCCAGGGCCCACCGCCGTTGCCCGATGGCGTTGGCGTCCACCACCCCGGGCAACGGGTCGCCCCGCCGTTCCGCTTCCAGGTAGCCCCAGTCCAGGCAGTAGTAGAAGTCGAGCAGTACAGCGGCCTCGGCCGCGTCGCGGGGGGCGACGAGGGTCCGGGAGCGCCATTGGGCGAAGGTCTCGCCGGCCGCCAGGTTCGGCAGCAACGCCATCAGCCGGTCGTCGGAGACCGCGACCGGGTCGAGATGCCGGGTCAGCCCCAGCACCCAGGCCAACGCGAAGATCGCGTCGTGGTGCAGGACGAACGAGCGGTGGTCGCCGCGCCCCCCGATGACGAACTGCCACTCCGGCGGGGTGACCAGCTCGACCAGATGCGAGTTGAGCAGCCAGCTCATCGCCGCCTGCGGTGGCATCCCGAAGCAGCGGGCCAGCACCAGATGCAGGATCGCGGTGCGGGCCTCGATCTCCGGGGTGGGCCGCAGCTCGACCCCGTCGCCCGGCTCCCAGACCAGCGGAAAGCCGGCCGGAGGCAACGGTAGGCGGAGCCGGCGCAGCTCGTCGAGACTCTCCGCGCGAATGGCCCGGGGGTCAGGAGCGAGTACGGTCACAGCCTTCGTTCCCTGCTAGTCGGCGTCGGCTTCTCTCCTGAACGGACCCCCGGCGAGGCAGGATATCCGCTCTGTGTCACGGGTACCACGACAAGGGGTATCGGTACGCCGGTCGTAGCGGATCAGGCGATCCGGTCGACGACCAGCTGGGTGGTCGTCGATGGCGCGTCGGTGAGCTGAACGGGATCCGTCGGGCCGAACCCACCGGAGAGGGCCGGCAGCACGTCGGCGATCCGGTCAGGGGCGTCGGCGCGCAGCTCGACGAGGGGGTCACCGGCCCGGACCGGCTCCCCCGGCCGGCGGTGCAGGATCACCCCGGCAGCGGCGCTGACCGGATCCTCCTTGCGGGCCCGGCCGGCACCGAGCCGCCAGGCGGCCACCCCGATCGCGCGGGCGTCGACCGCGGCGACGTAACCGTCCCGGTCGGCGCGGACCAGTTCGGTTTCGGCGGCGACCGGTAGCGGGGCGTGCGGGTTCCCGCCCTGGGCGGCGATCATCGCCCGCCAGGTGTCCATCGCCCGGCCGTCGCGCAGCGCGGCGGCCGGGTCGGCGTCGGGCAGGCCGGCGGCGTCGAGCATTTCGCGGGCCAGCGCGAGGGTGAGTTCCACGACGTCGGCCGGCCCACCGCCGGCGAGCACCTCGACCGCCTCGGTCACCTCGACCGCGTTGCCGACCGCCCGGCCGAGCGGGGTGGACATGTCGGTAAGCAGGGCGACAGTACGGACGCCGTGTGCGGCACCCAGGTCGACCATGGTGCGGGCGAGCTGCCGGGCGTCGGCGACCGACGCCATGAAGGCTCCGCTGCCCACCTTGACGTCGAGGACCAGTGCGCCGGTGCCTTCGGCGATCTTCTTGCTCATGATCGAGCTGGCGATCAGCGGGATCGCTTCGACGGTGCCGGTGACGTCGCGCAGCGCGTACAGCTTGCGGTCGGCCGGGGCGAGGCCGTCACCGGCCGCGCAGATGACCGCGCCGACGTCGCGCAGCTGGTCGACGAAGCGGTCGTTGGCCAGGTCCGCCCGCCAGCCGGGGATCGACTCCAGCTTGTCCAGGGTGCCGCCGGTGTGGCCGAGCCCTCGGCCGGACAGCTGCGGTACGGCGGCACCGCAGGCGGCGACCAGCGGGGTCAACGGCAGGGTGATCTTGTCGCCGACGCCGCCGGTGGAGTGCTTGTCGACGGTGGGCCGAGGTACGCCGGACAGGTCGAGCCGCTCGCCGCTGGCGATCATGGCGGCGGTCCACCGGGCGATCTCCGCGGTGTCCATGCCGCGTAGCAGGATCGCCATGGCCAGCGCCGACATCTGCTCGTCGGCGATCTCACCGCGGGTGTACGCGGCGATGGTCCAGTCGATCTGGGCGTCGCTGAGCCGGCCGCCGTCGCGTTTGGTGCGGATCACGTCGACGACGCCGGCCATCTTGGTGCTGTAACTAGACAAATCGGTCATACCTTCACGATGGTTCCAGGGTCGCGGGCGACGCCGGAGAGGGCGGGGTAGGAAATCGGCTGCCGGGTGCTTGCGGTGCTACCGCGCTCGATCAGCCGGTCCAGCGGGTGCTCACCTCGGTCGGCGGGTCGCCTTCGCCGGCCCAGGAGACCCCGCCGTCGGCGTCGACCACCACCACCCGGTGGGTGCGCGCCCGGCCCCAGGCCACCACCGACTCGGCAGACGGCCAGCTCGGCGCCTCCTCCAGGATGCCCGAGCCGGCCGCCTCGCCGGTGGATTCGGACCGTTCCCAGTAGCCGGTCCAGACCAGCTCGCCGCCGGCCGAATCGGGGTGTACGAAGACGGTGCCCCGGCCCCGCCACTTGGCCAGCCGGGCCGGCACCGCGGTGTCCGGCGCCACCACCGGGCGCCCGGCGGCGTCGGCCCGCCCGACGTGCTCGGGGCCGACCCGGTCCCGCTCCGCCGCGCCACGACCGGCGCCCCGGCCGACGCCGCCGCCTGGGGCGAGCGCGGCGGCCGCGAGGTCCGCCGGGCCAAACGCGTGCGGCAGCAGCTCCGCCACGGTCAACGGCGCCGGCAGCGCCTCGACCTGGCACTCCGGCCCACCGTGCTCCCACAGCAGCTGGCGGCAGCGCCCGCACGGCATCAGCGGCTGGCCATCCCCGCCAACGCAGGACAACGCCACCAGCCGGCCACCGCCGGTGCTGTGCAGCGACGAGACGACGCCACACTCGGCGCAGAGCACCACGCCGTACGCGGCGTTCTCGACGTTGCAGCCGACGACCACCCGGCCGTCGTCGACCAGCCCGGCCGCGCCGACCGGGAAGTTCGAGTACGGCGCGTACGCGTGCCGCATCGCCTCGGTCGCGGCCCGCCGCAGCTCCACCCAGTCGATCTCCACGACTGCCCTCCTCACCTGCACCGGCCACCGCCACCGGCCGGTCGGCCCGGTTCGTACGACCGGACCTGACCGGCCAGTAGTAAACGGTAACCGGCGTTGATCAGGCTTTGATGTAGGGCTTGCCGTCGGCGGCCGGCGCACGTACCCGGCCGACCAGTCCGGCTACCGCCAGGATCGTCGCCAGGTACGGCAGCATCGCCAGGAACTGGCTCGGGATGGCGCTGCTGATCGCCCCCAGGTAGGCACCGAGCTGGTCGGCGAAGCCGAAGAACAGCGACGCCAGCAGCGCCCCGGTCGGGCTCCACCGGCCGAAGATCATCGCGGCGAGGGCGATGAAGCCCTTGCCGCCGATCATGTTCTTGGTGAACGAGTAGAGCAGCAGGGTGTACGACCCGCCGCCGATCCCGGCCACCATGCCGGCCAGCAGCACGTTGCGGTAACGCAGCCCCAGCACCCGTACGCCGAGGGTGTCCGCCGCGATCGGGTGTTCGCCGACCGACCGGGTCCGCAGCCCCCACCGGGTCCGGAACAGCGCCACGTTGATCACCACGACCAGGATCAGCGCCAGGTAGAGGAAGATGCTGCCGCGGAACAGCGCCGGCCCGAGCACCGGGATGTCGGACAGCAGCGGGATCTCCCAGGTGCCGAAGTGCGGCGGCTGGTTGTAGGCCGGCTGGTCGGTCTGCATCAGCCGCTCGTAGAGGAAAC
Source organism: Micromonospora sp. LOL_013 (assembly GCF_048060315.1). Lineage (NCBI taxonomy): Bacteria > Bacillati > Actinomycetota > Actinomycetes > Micromonosporales > Micromonosporaceae > Micromonospora > Micromonospora sp. LOL_013. The sequence continues at coordinate 128,980 of NZ_JBHMIQ010000015.1, read as the reverse complement.
CGGTCAGACCGATCGCGAACAGGTTCAGCACGATGCCGATGACCACCTGGTCGACCAGGTAGCGGATGGCGAACAGGGCCAGCAGCAGCGAGATGAACGCCCCGCCGAGGGCTGCGGCGATCAGCCCGACCCAGACGTTGCCGGACATGGTGCCGATCAGCGCACCGGCGAACGCACCCATCAGCAGCTGGCCTTCAATGGCCACGTTGACCACCCCGGAGCGTTCGCAGAGCACCCCGGCCAACGAGCCGAAGATCAGCGGCAACGCCAGCAGGAAGGTGCCCCGGACGATGTTGACCATCGGCATGAAGTTCTGCCCGGTCGGCGCGGTGGAGATCTGCCAGCAGAGGAAGCTGACCACGAAGCCGACGATGCCGACGCCGAGCAGCCACCGGAACCAGCGGGCACCGTACGGGCTGAGCAGCAGCGCGCCGGCGGCGAGGGTCGCCAGGCCGAACAGCACCGCGCCCAGGTTGCCGGGGATCCGCAGCGCGGCCCCGCCGGCGGTCTCGCTGAGCGTGAACCGGGCCTGCTGCTCGGCGGCGAGCGAGCCGAAGACGGCGGCCGCGACCACGCCGGCGGCGACCAGGACGGCACCGCTGATCCGGGTACGGCTCCAGAACCGTTGCGTCACCGCCACCGGGGCGTCAGTTGCGATCATGGTGGACAACGCGGTCACCAGCCCTTCGCCATGCTGGTCTGCAACCGGGCGGACCGGGCCGCCCGGAGCTGGAAGATCGCCTTCACCAGGGCGGGGGCGGCGATGAAGATGACGATCAACGCCTGGAGCACGGTGACCAGTTCCAGTGAGATGCCGGAACCCGACTGCATCGCGTTGCCGCCGGCCCGCAGCGCCCCGAACAGCAACGCCGCCAGCGCGACACCCCACGGTTTGACCCGGCCGAGCAGGGCGACCAGGATGCCGTCGAAGCCGATCTGGGCCGCGACCAGCGGAGTCAACGCGTTCGCCGTGGAGCCCAGCACCATGTTGGCGCCACCCAGCCCGGCCAGCCCGCCGGCGACCACCATCAGCAGTACGTAGGTGCCGGTGACACTGATCCCGGCGGTCCTCGCGGCATCCGGGTTGGCGCCGACGGCGCGCAGTTCGAAGCCGAACGCGGACCGGTTGAGCAGCCAGGCGACGGCGGCGGTGACGGCGACTGCCAGCAGGATGCCGGCGTGCACCCGCAGCCCGTCGCCGAGCAGCCGGGGCAGTTGGGCGGTGGTGTCCACCGGCCGGCTGATCGCGTCCGGCCGGTCCGGGTTCTGCACCCCGGGCTGCACGATGATCCAGGTGAGGAAGTACAGCGCCACGTAGTTGAGCATGATCGTGGTGATCACCTCGTGGGCGCCGGTGCGGGCCTTGAGAAAGCCGGGGAAGAAGCCCCACAGCGCGCCGCCGAGCGCCCCGGCCAGCACCGCGACGACCACGTGCAGCACCAGCGGCAGCGGCAGCAGGAAGCCGGCCAGCGCGGCCACCACGACGCCGATGATCGCCTGCCCCTGGGCGCCGATGTTGAACAGGCCGCCCCGGAACGCCAACGCCACCGACAGCCCGGTGAAGACCAGCGGCGCGGTGTAGGTCAGCGTCTCGGAGATCGGCCGGAACACCGTCGGCCACTCGGTGTCGCCGGCGACGAAGGACCGCACCGCCGAAGGGTCGATCACCGAGCCCTTGAACAGGTTGGCGTACGCCTCGCTGACCAGGGTCCAGCTGGCGGACAGCGCGTCGCCCGGGCGGGCGAAGAAGTAGGTGTAGGTGGCGAGCACCTCCGGGTCGGAGACGATCATCAGTACCCCGCCGATGACGACGGCCAGCAGCAGCGCGAGCACCGTCACGGTGACGGTGTTGGCGGCCCACAGATTGTGCAGGAAGCGCTGGCCGAGGGAGTCGCCGTCGGGGGCGGGCGGGCCGGTGCCGGCGGACGGCTCGGCCTCGGCCTGCGCGGCGGCGTGCGCGGCGGCCGCCGGCTCGGCTTCGGCGGGCGGCTTGTCCGGCGAACCGGCCGACGAGCCGTTGTCGCTGCTCATTGCGTCCCTTCTTGCTCGGTCCCGCCGGTGACCCCGGCCATCAGCAGGCCGATCTGTTCCCGTGGGGTGTCCGGTCCGACCACGGCGATGATCCGGCCGCTGTACATCACCGCGATCCGGTCGGCCAGCCCGATCACCTCGTCCAACTCGCTGGAGACGACCAGGACGCCGGTGCCGGCGTCGCGTTCGTCGATGATCCGGCCGTGGATGAACTCGATGGAGCCGACGTCGACGCCCCGGGTCGGCTGGGCGGCGATGAACAGCTTCAGCGGCCGGCTCAGCTCCCGGGCCACGATCACTTTCTGCTGGTTGCCGCCGGACAGGGTGCCGACCGCCGCCTGACCGGACGACGTACGGATGTCGAACTGGGCGATCCGCTCGGTCGCGGAGGCGGCGATGGCTGCCGGCCGCAGCACCAGACCGGAGCCGAACGGCGGCTGGTCGTACAGGTCGAGCACCAGGTTCTCGGCGACGGAGAACTCTTTGACCACGCCGTCGACGCTGCGGTCCTCCGGCACATAGCCGACTCCGGCACGGAGCACCCGTTTGGCGCTCCAGCCGTCGATCCGCTCGCCGTTGAGGGTGACCGTGCCGGCCGCGGTCGGCAGCAGACCCATGATCGCCTCGACGAGTTCGGTCTGGCCGTTGCCCTGCACTCCGGCGATGCCGAGCACCTCGCCGGCCCGTACGGTCAGGTCGACCCCGTCGACCACCCGTACGCCGCGCTCGTCGTCGACGACCAGGCCGGCCACTTCGAGCACCGGCTCCCCCGGCTGCGCCGGGGTCTTGTCCACGGTGAGGCTGACGCTGCGGCCGACCATCAGCGCGGCCAACTCGTCGCGGCTGGCGGTCGGTTCGGCGGTGGCGACGGTACGGCCTCGCCGGATCACCGTGATCCGGTCGGCGATCGCCTTCACCTCGCCGAGCTTGTGGGTGATGAAGACGATCGACTTGCCAGCCGCCTTCAGCGACCGCATGACGGTGAGCAGTTCCTCGGTCTCCTGTGGGGTGAGCACGGCGGTCGGCTCGTCGAGGATCAGCAGGTCGACGTCGCGGGTCAGCGCCTTGACGATCTCCACCCGCTGCTGGATGCCGACCGGCAGGTCCTCGATCACCGCGTCCGGCTCGACCGCCAGGCCGTACCGGTTGGAGACGTCGACCACCTCGGCGCGGGCCCGGCGCTGGTCGAGGAAGCCGAGTAGCCCGCCCCGGGTGCGTTCGGCGCCGAGCATGACGTTCTCCGCCACGGTGAGCACCGGCACCAGCATGAAATGCTGGTGCACCATGCCGATGCCGGCGGTGATGGCGTCCCGTGGGCTGCGGATCTTGATCGGGGTGCCGTCCACCAGGATCTCGCCCTCGTCCGGTTGCAGCAGCCCGTAGAGGACGTTCATCAGGGTCGACTTGCCGGCGCCGTTCTCGCCCAGCAGGGCGTGGATCTCGCCGGGCTCGACGGTCAGGTCGATGTGGTCGTTGGCGACCAGGTCGCCGAAGCGTTTGGTGATGCCGCGCAGTTCGAGTCTCAGCGGAGCCTCCCGGGGAGACTCCGGGCCACCGGCGGGTGCCCGGAGGGTCGATGGCTGAGCCGCCCCTGTCACCGGGGTCTACGGACCCCGGTGACAGGGGCGGGGTGTCGCTCGCGGGGCGTGCCGGGGCAGCCCCGCGCACGCCGGCCGCCGGTTACTCCGGCTGCGCGTCGGAGGTGACCTCGATGGTGCCGGCGATGATGTCCGCTTTGAGCTGCTCGACCTCGGCCTTCAGCTCGTCGGAGACGCGGTCGTCGAACTCGTTGTACGGGGCCAGCGAGACGCCGTTGTTCTCCAGGTTCCCCAGGTAGCCCGGGTCGGCGCTGAGCTCGTCGCCGTTCGCGCCGGCCAGCACGGCCTGCTTCACCGCGTCCGGGATGTTCTTGACCACGGTGGTCAGGAAGGTGTCGCAGTACTGCTCGGCGCTCTCGCAGCCGTCGACGTCGACCCAGATCACGCTGTACGCGCCACCGGCGGCCTGCGCGGCGGCGGCGGTACCCAGCCCGGCGCCACCGGCGACCGGCATGATCACGTCGGCGCCCTGGGCGACCAGGCTGTCGCCGACCTTCTTGCCCTCGTCCTGCTTGACGAAGTCGTTGGTGAACGAGCCGTTCTGGGTCGCCTTGTCCCAGCCGAGCACCTGCACGTCGGCGCTCTTGGCCTGGTTGTAGTGGGCGACGCCGTCGACGAAGCCGTCCATGAAGATGGTCACCGGCGGGATCGGCAGGCCGCCGTAGGTGCCGACGATGCCGCTCTCGGAGAAGCCGGCCGCCAGGTAGCCGGCGAGGAACGCGGCCTGGGCGGTGTCGAACTGCATCGGGTAGACGTTGGCCAGGTCGGTCGTGGCGTCGACGATGCCGAACTGCTGGTCCGGGTTGGCTTCGGCGACCGCGATGGTCGCGTCGCGCATCAGGCCGCCGACGGCGAGGATGAAGTCGCAGTCCCCGGTGACGTAGCCGGTCAGGTTCGGCTCGTAGTCGGCCTCGGCGCTGGAGGCGACGTAGTCCCCGTCGACCGCGTCGTTCTCGCTCTGCGCCGCCTCGATGCCGGCCCAGGCCGAGGCGTTGAAGGACCGGTCGTCGATTCCGCCGACGTCGGTCACCATGCACGCCTTGTACGCCTCGGTGGCCTCGCCCCCGGTGCCGTCCGTGCCTTCGTTATCGGGTGCCTCGCCACACGCGGCAGCGGTGAGCGCCAGCCCACCCGCCGCGAACATCGAGACGATCCGCATCCCACGCGTAGCGCGCAAGACGGTCTCCTTCCATTGCACACCGCAGACTGTCGCGGCATCGAGTCCCCACCCGGCCGGTCGGACCGGACATACTTTGGACGGGAGCGTACGCGCGGTCCCGTCCACCGGCCGACAATCGTGCACGACTGTTGAGCCGCCGTTACCCTCGCGTAACTCTCCCGCGCGGGAGATCACCTGCGGATCCGCAGGATCGCTCCCGCCGCCGACCCTATAAGGGGCGGCAGCGGGTCGTCGGCGGTTCACCCGGTCGTGACCTGGGCAGGTGACGGCACGGTCGGTCGCCGTACGGTGGCGTGATGTCAGCGCCAGAAGACGGCGACGGCGGCGTTGACCAACGTCAGCACGATGATCGCCAGGAAATGCCCCTTGTTGACCGATTCGCGCTTACGGGAGAAGAAGACCATCGCCAGGATGGCGAGCCCGAGCACCAGTTTGGTAACGAGTTTCGCCGGGGCCGGTTCGTCGCCGTCGCGCAGCGGCGCGGACAACCCGATCCCGGTGACGACCTGGATCACCGCGCCCCAGAGCATCGCCGGGTTGATCCGGATGCGGCCGCTGAACCACTGGACGGTGGCGCCACCGAGCAGCAATGCGAACCCGATCAGGTGGGCATAGAGCAGGACGAGTCTGAAAGCTTCCACCTGCTCATCCTCGCGCACCGTGCCACGCCCGGCCGCCCCCGGGTCCGGCACGTCCTACCCCCTCAAAGCAGCGGGCAGCTGTCGATGTACTCGGAGAAGGCGCGGTCGTCGGCCGGCGGTGGGCAGAGGAACTGCTCGTACCGCAGGTCGTCGTCGACGAACCGCTTCAACCAGGCGACACTGGACGAGGCGATTGTGGCGTTCGGGATGTTGGGCGCGAAGTGGCTGGCACCCCGCAGCTCCAGGTACGCCGACTCGAGGTCGGCCGGGAAGCTCGCGTGGAACTGTTCCGAGTGGCGCCGTACCGAAGCGATGCCGTCCCGCTCTGCTCCGATGATCATCGTCGGCACCTGCAGGTCGGACCAGTTCTTGGTCAGGTTCCACGGGGTCAACGGGATGGCTGCCCGCAGTTCCGGCCGGGCGTCCGCCGCTTCCAGGGCTCCTCCCCCACCCATCGAGTGTCCGATCACCGCCAACCGGTCAGCGTCGACCCGGTCCCGCACCGGACTTTCCTGAGTGAGGAAGTCCAGCGCGGCGAGCATCTGCCGGCCCCGACTGGCCGGCTGGTCGGTCGTCCGGTTCGTGTCGATGTTGAACACCACGAAGCCCTGCGACGCCAGCCTCGGCGCCAGCCACGCCATCGACGACTGCCTGGCGGTGAAGCCGGGTGCGATCACCACACCGCCGAAGGTGCCCTCCGTGGTCGACGTCGGGAAGAAGATGGTCCCACCCCCGAATCCCGAGGCCTGGGAACGGCGTACCACCGTATCGTCGATGTCGAACGGACCGTTGGCCGCCGCGATGCTGGCCGCCGACGGCGCCGGTCCCCGCTCGAACGGGCTCTCCGCCGCCTGCGCGGTCGGCGCTAGTACGACGCCGGCGGAGATCGCCGCCGCCGCCGCGCCGCCGACGAAGAGGTTCCGCAGCCGGAGCCAGCCCGGACGGTCGACCGGACGGCGGCGCCGCCCGCGCGGCGACCGGTAGGTCGCCGTCGATGCTGTCTGTCCTGTCACGATCCTGATGTCCTCCCTCGTCGCGACAGGAACGTTTACGCAGGTCAATAGGCTATCCCGCACCTGTCGCAACTCGAAGTACGGCGATCGGACACCAGCGGTTCGTGGGTTGGCCGAACGGATGGACACCTCGGCACGAACAGCCAACCGTGCAGCCAACCGCGTGATCGACAGGTCGGCGTCGGGTGCCTGCGTGGACACCCCGGCGATGCGTGGAGCGGAGACCTCGTGGCTCAGGCGCCGGGCCGACGTCGCGGTCGGTCAGGACTGTCTACGCAGCCCGATGACCTGCAGCAGGGCGAACAGGCCGACGACCGCTGTCTGCATGACGATCCAGACTCGGGCGATTGTGGAAGGATCACCGATCCCGGCAGCCGCCACCACCAGACTTGCCGACACCCAGATCACATTGACGGCCACCACCGTAGCTGCGGCGCTGGCGCTGATCGTCGAGCGGCCGCCGACGAGCCAGACAACGACACCGAAGACGAGCAGGAAGACCCCGATGCCCCGGAGAAATCCCGTGGACAGGTCGAAGAGATCGCCGAGCATGCTGGCCGCCACAAGGTACGCCAGTCCGTTCATGCCGGTAACCACGGCATCCAGCTTCAACGCGAGTCGGAGGAACTTGTCGGATGCGCCGTCTGCAACGGAGCCGCGTGCCGCGGCAGCAGGAGTAGTCATGAGATGACACCTTGGCACCAACAGCCAGGTACCACTGCTGGTTCCGGTGATCGAAGACGGGTTCCGCGCTCCTCTCAGCACGCTCACAGCGTGTCTGCAGCATCATCGCCGGCATGCGAGCGGTGATGTTCGACGCGTACGGCCCGCCCGACGTGCTCAGCCAGGTCGATCTGCCGACACCCGTACCCAGTGGCGATCGGGTGCTGGTCCGGGTGCACGCCACCACGGTGACCTCCGCCGAGTGCGGGATGCGCCGGGGTGAGCCCCGGTGGGGCCGGGCGATCATCGGTCTGCGTCGCCCGCGCAACGGGATCCGGGTGCTCGGGCTGGAGTTCGCCGGCGAGGTCACCGCGACCGGGCCGGCGGTTAGCCGGTTCCGGGTCGGCGACCGGGTCTTCGGCTTCACCGGCTTCGGTGTCGGGGCGAACGCCGAGTACAAGTGCCTGTCGGAGCGGGCGTCGATGGCAACGATGCCGGCGAATGTGACGTACCCGCAGGCTGCCGCGACCGTCGACGGATTCACCACCGCCTGGCACTTCCTGCATGACCTGGCCGGCCTGCGACCCGGCCAGAAGGTGCTGGTCGTCGGAGCCTCCGGCAGCATCGGCACGTACGCCGTCCAGCTTGCGAAGCACCTCGGCGCCGAGGTGCACGGCGTGTGCAGCGGCCGCAACGTCGAGTTGGTCGGCTCGCTCGGCGCACACCGGGTGTTCGACTACACCGCCGAGGATTTCACCGCCAGCGGCGAACGCTACGACGTGGTCTTCGACACCGTCGGTCGCAGCTCGTTCGCCCAGTGCCGGCCGGTGCTCGCCCGGCGCGGCTGCTACCTGCCGACGACCGGCCTGATGACGAACAGCCTGCTGGCGGCCGGCACAGCTGTCACCCGCGGCCGGCGGGTCCGGACCGGGATGTCGGTACGCAAGCACACCGCCCTGGCCGCGCTGCGGGACCTGCTCGGCGACGGCCGGCTCCGGGTCGTCATCGACCGCAGCTACCCGTTGGCCGAGATCGTCGAGGCCCACCGGTACGTCGACAGCGGACACAAGGTCGGCAACGTCGTGATCACCGTCGTGGACGGCGACGCCCCCGCCTGAGTGGCGCCGCGCCGGGCACACGGCTCGGGAACCCAAGGTGTCTCCGCAGGTCTGATGCCACAGGTGCGTCAAAATGCACCTGTGGCATCAGCGCCCGGTTCAGGCCGACGGATGCTGAGCGGGTGCCAGGCTGTCGTGGGTGTCCGGCGCGGTTGCCGGTGCCGACCCGGCGCGGTCGAGGCGGGTGGCGGCAACGTACCCGAGCAGCAGCCCGACGGCGATCGCGCCGGGCAGGTAGGTGATGCCGTCGTACGCTCGCCCGTACTCCATCGGGAAGAGCGCGAGCCGGGACAGGGCAAGTGCGGCAAAGACCGTGCCGGGCGTGATGAGAATCCCGACGATCAACAGTGGCACGGTGAGAAGCAGGTGCAGGCCGATGCGTCGCGGGGAGGGTGACCGGCTGTGTATTCCGACGACGGCCCAGGCCGCTGCGGAGACCCCGAAGGCTACGGGCAGGGTGACGACGCGGATCCGTGACGCGCTGGGCCCGGTATTCACCGATGACATGTTCGCGGAGGCGTTCCCTGCGGGAGGCCGTCCGGCGGTGTCGCCGGGGGCGTTGGCGCTGGTGTCGGTGCTGCAGTACGCCGAAGGGCTCAGTGACCGGCAGGCCGCCGACCAGGTCCGGGCGAGGATGGACTGGAAGTATCTGCTCGGCCTGGAACTCGACGATCCCGGGTTCGACTTCACGGTGCTCAGCGACTTCCGTGCCCGGCTGATCAAGCACGGCATCGAGGAGAAAATACTGGATGTGGTCCTGGACCGGTGCGCGCGGTAGGGACTGCTGCGCGCTGGCGGTCGACAGCGGACGGACTCCGCGCATGTCCTCGCGGCGGTGCGCACGCTGAACCGGATGGAGTTCGTCGGGGAGACCCTGCGGGCGGCCCTGGAGGTCCTGGCCGCAACCGTACCGGCGTGGCTGACGCCGCTGATCGACGCCGGCTGGGTCGAACGCTACGGCGCCCGTGTCGACTCCTACCGGTTCCCCAAGGGCGACGACGTGCGTACCCGCTGGGCTGAACAGGTCGGCCGGGACGGCTACCCGATCCTGGACGCGATCGCCGCCAGCGCAGCGCCCGCGTGGCTGCGCGAGATCCCCGCGGTCCAGGTCCTGGCCTGGCATGGCAGCAGCAGTACCACCGTGACGGCGAGGAGGTGCGCTGGCGGGAGGGCAAAGACCTCCCGCCGAGCAGAGACCGGGCCGTCGAGGGAACCGTCATTGTTGTCAAAACGGGCCCGAGACAACAATGTGGGTTCCCTCGGCGCATGGCCACGCGACGCGGGCCCGCCCTCGCCGGTTCAGCCAGCACCGCGAGGCAGGGGGCGGGCTGCCGGCACGGGACCTGCCGGCAGCCCGGGCGTCGTCCGCGACCGCCGGGAACGGGGGATCCGGGGGTAGCAGATGTTGCCATGTCAACCGTACGCCTTCCTGGCCGATGCGCGCCGCCCCGGAAGTTCCTAATCAATCACTCTTCGTCATGCCACATGAGCTGACGTGCGGCTTCAGCGACTGATCCGGACAACGAAGGATAAATTGTGATTGTGTGCGCCAATTGGCTCACCGTCATGTGGTTCTCGACCGCGACGGTGATCGGCATGATCAACTCGCTGGCCTTGGGAGCCACCACCACCCCGCCAATGACCTGCCCGCTGGCTGGCCGGCAGAACAGCTTGACGAAGCCGTCCCGCAGGTCGACCATCTTCGCTCGGGCGTTGCCGGCCAGCGGCAGCATCACCTGCCGGGCCTGCACCCGCCCGTCGTCCACCTCGTCCTGGGACACCCCGACGGTGGCCAGCTCCGGATCGGTGAAGACGTTCGCCGCGACGGTACGTAGCCGCAGCGGCACCACCGCCTCGCCGAGCGCGTGCCACATCGCGATCCGGCCCTGCATCGCCGCGACGCTGGCCAGCGGCAGCACACCGGTGCAGTCGCCGGCCGCGTAGATGCCCGGCACATTGGTACGCGACACCCGGTCCACCGGCACGTGCCCACTGTCCGCGACGGTCACCCCGTACTCGGCGAGCCCCAGGTCCGCCGTGTTCGGCACCGAGCCGACCGCGATCAACGCGTGCGAGGCGGTCACCGTACGGCCGTCACTGAGCCGCACCTCGACCCCGTCGCCGACCCGGGTGACCGCGTCGGCGCGCGAGTTGTTCAGAATCGTCATGCCCCGGGCCCGGAACACCTGCTCGATCGCCATCGCCGCGTCGGCGTCCTCGTGCGGCATCACCCGGTCCCGGCTGGAGACGAGGGTCACCGGCACCCCCATCGCCAGGTACGCGCTGGCGAACTCGGCACCGGTCACCCCGGAGCCGACCACCACCAGGTGCTCGGGCAGGGCCGGCAGGTCGTACACCTGCCGCCAGGTCAGGATGCGTTCGCCGTCGGGCACGGCGGTGGGCAGCTGCCGGGGCGTGGCGCCGGTAGCGACCAGTACGGTCGACGCCTCGATCGGGTACTCAACGTCACCGTTGTCGGGGCTGACGAGCACCCGGTGGGTGTGACCTAGCGTGTCCTCACCGAGCCAGGCCCGACCCGCGACGAATGTCACACCGGCCTTGACGAGTTTGCTGCGCACGTCGGCCGACTGGGCCAGCGCGAGCCGCTTCACCCGGTCGTGCACCGCCGCCGCGTCGACGGTGACCGCCTCCAGCCCGTCGGAGTCGATGCCGAACTCCTCGGTGTCCCGGTACCCGGTGACCACCTCTGAGCTGGCGATGAAGGTCTTGGATGGGACGCAGTCGGACAGCACGCAGGCGCCACCGGCCCCGTCCGCCTCGACCACCGTGACGTCGGCCCGCAGCTGCGCCGCGACCAACGCCGCCTCGTAGCCGGCCGGGCCACCGCCGATTATCACTATCCGCTTCAAAACGACTCTCTCCCCAAACTTGAACTTATGCTGACGAAACACCCGGCTGACGGCGGCCGTCGGCCAGTTGCCCGACACGCGACACGCTCACTCGTATTCTCCCTCACCCCCCTGCCGGGCTATCGTCATCGCCGTGCGTCACTACGCCGCGTATGGCTCAAACCTCGACCCTGCTCGAATGCGTGCTTACTGTCCGCATTCGCCGATGGTGGGCACCGGCTGGCTGGAAGGCTGGCGGCTCACCTTCGCCGGTGAGGGGGTGATCGGCTGGGAGGGAGCGGTCACCACCATCGTGGAGTCGCCGGGCGACCGGGTCTTCGTCGCACTCTACGACGTACATCCGTGGGACGCCGCGCAGCTCGACGAGGTCGAGGGTGCGTTGGCCGGCACCTACCGGCGGCTGACCGTCCGGGCGGTCACCCTGGACGGTGCGGTCACCGCCTGGGTCTACGTCTTCGACGGGTACGAGGGCGGGCTGCCCACCGCCTGGTACCTGTCGGAGATCGCCAACGCCGCCGAGAAGGCCGGCGCGCCGGACGACTACGTCGCCGAGCTACGGAAGCGACCCACCCGTACCGCCACCGCCTGACCTGCCTTCCACCGGCCGAGCAGCAGAGCACCGGCGTACGCTCGTCAGTCGGCCGGCCGACCGGTCGCCGGCCGTACGTGGGACAGCGCAGCGTGCAGCAACTCGACGAGTTCCCGCCGGTGCTCCGCGCGCAGCGCGGCGAACGCCTGACCGGTGATCCGATTGGTCACCCGGTCCGCCCACAACCGGCGGCGGATCAGTGGGCCGACCGGCGGCCACGGCGGCGACCACCCGGCCGCGACGGCGGCCTTCGTCCCGTCCGGGCCGCCCAGCAGCGCCTCCACCGGCGTCAGCCCGGCCACCCGTACCGCCATCAGGTGGGCTCCGGAGCGGTACTCGGCGAGCAGCCGCACCGCGACGGCGGCCCGCGCCCCGGCAGCGTCGTCCGGCCGGGGCATCGCCCGCCAGGCGGCGAACAGCGGCATCGCGGTCGCGTCCGCCGCCCCCACCACCACCTCGGCCAGCTCGACCAGCCGGTCCACCTGTGGGTAGTCGCCGAGCTGCTCGGCACCCCACCGGCAGCATTCGGCCATGCTCACCGCCGCCACCCTGGTCGGGTCGGTCACCGCGCTGGCGACCTGCCAGCCGTCGGCCACCGCGTCGGCGGCAATGAACCCGAGCGCGGCCGCGACCGTTTCGGCCGGTACGCCGCCGAGCACCCCGGCCCGGCCGGCGATGTGGAACGCCCAGCCGCTGAGCCCCAGTTGGCGCGCCCGGCTCAACGTGCGCGGACACTCCTGGTACGCCGTACTCAACTCGTGCAGGCTGCGCCGGCACGCGCCGGCCGCCTGATCGGGAATCACCGCATCATCGCCCTTCGCCCACCCGCCCGGCCGGTCGCCGCCACCCACTTTCCGGTCAGCGGTCAGTCTGCGGCGCGGGCGGCTCCTCCAGCGCGGGCAGGTCCTCCAGCGCGGCTGCCACGTCGCCGGCGTACCGTCGGGCGGCGACGGCTGCCCGTTCCGCAGTCCTGCGCGCCACCTTACGACGGGCATGCTCCCGCTCGGCTGCTGAGCGTCGCCGTTCCCATTCGGCCAGTTGACGCTGTGCCTCGGCGACGGCGTCGGCCGCGTCCTGCTCGGCGGCGACGGCCCGGTCGAGTTCGGAGTGGGCTGCCCGCTGGCCGGCCTCGGCTTTGTCCAGCTCGTCAACCAACCGCCGCCGGCGGGCGGCCAGCGCCCGGGCGGCCTTGTCCGCCGCCCGCTCGCGCTCCCGCTGCGCTGCTGCCGAAGACTCCCCCGCCCGCGAAGACCCTGCCTTCCGCGAAGACTCCGCCTCCCGCGCGGACTCGGCCGCCCGGGTCGGCTCATCGGCGGCGGCCGCCTCATCGTCCGGGCCGACCAGCCGCAACCGGGGCCGCGGGACCTCACCGAAACCGGCGTAGCCGACCGCGCGGACCAGTCGGCCGGATCGCACCTGAGCGGCGATCTCCTCGTCGGCGAGGGCAGCGGACAGGGTCGCCTCGACCTCGCCCAGTGGCAGCTTCGTCGACGCCACCGCCGGGTCCTCGGCGACGGCCAGCTCCCGGCACTCGGCCACCAGCCCGTCGACCAACGCCCGCCGCCGGGTCGACAGCTCCCGCAGGTCCGGACCCCGCAGCTCCCGCTGAGCGGCGCGCAACTGACCGGAGAGTTCCACCAGGCCGTCGAGCAGGTCGGCGCGGCGCAGGGCGAGCAGGTTGACCAGCCAGGCGGCCACCGTCGGTTTGCGAAGCTTGCCGATGGCGCGGGCGGTGTCCGGGGCACTGCCCCGGGCGGCCGAGACGGCCTCGGTACGGGCCGCGACGAACCGCGCCGGCGGTACCGCGTACAGCCGTCGCACCACCTCGGCGGGTACTACGCTGCCGGTCACGGCGGCCCGGCTCAGCGTACCGAGGTGCCGGCCGGCAACCGGGCGTAGTCGCAACCGGCAAGCTTGGCCATGTTGCCGTCGGTGACCTTGTGCCCGGCGTCGTTGAGCAGCCCGTCGTGCAGGGCGAGCGCTCGGCGCGGGGCCACCGCACGGACGAACTCGACCGCCTCGGAGAGCTTCAGCCAGGGCGCGGAGACCGGCACGAACAGGATGTCCACCTCGGCATCGGTCGGCACGTCGAACGAGTCGCCCGGATGGTAGACCGAGTCGGCCAGCAGGAAGCCGAGGTTGGGCACCCGGGGCAGGTCGGGATGAATCTCGGCGTGCCATCCTCCGTACGCCTGGACCGGGATGCCGGCGGCCTCGAAGCGTTCCCCGGACTCGACGGCGGTCGCCACCTCACCGAGATCATCCAGCTTGGACATCACTGAGGAGTGAGTGTGGATGGTCACCGACGGTCGTCGGGCGAGGGCGTCGGTCAGCTGACCGACGTCGAGGTGGTCGAAGTGCTCGTGGGTGACGAGAACCGCGTCTACGCCATCGAGCGCGGCCGGCTCGCTGAACGCACCCGGGTCGATCACCAGCACCGCGCCGTCGTGTTCCACCCGTACGCAGGAATGCCCGAACTTGGTCAGTCGCACCGTGACCCCCTGTGAGCCGAATCGTGATCTGCCGCCTCGCAGTCTGCCGGAACCGGTCGGCTCGCGCCGCGCGTCTGAACGACACCTGGTGAAAGCGTATGACGATGCCGAGGAGCACCCCTTGACTGTGAACAACGGAAGACGAGGCCGGTGGCGCACCGGCGGCCGGCGCGGCGCGTCGGCCGGGACGGCGGTCCTGCTCGCCCTGCTGATCCTCGCTGGCTGCTCAGGGTCGGACGACTCCGGTGTCAGCAGCACTGCCGACATGCCGCAGCGGGCCGAACCGGCACCGGCGGGTGGCGCGCCGGGTGACGGCGGAGTGACCGGCGGGGACGACGCGGACGGCGAGGAGGCTGCCGGTGCGGACGCGGCCGGCGGCGCCGAACGGGGCGGTCAGGCCGACCGGCCGGACGGGACCTCGCCGGTCGACCTGGCGGTGGGCAACCGGTCGATCATCTACTCCGGGTCGATCACCGTGCAGGTGACCGACGTGCCGGCGAAGGCCAGTGAGGCGGCGACGATCGCCACCTCGGTCGGCGGGTTCGTCGGGCGCGACCAGCGCTCCGAGTACGAGTCGTACGGCCGGGCCACGCTGGAACTGCGGGTGCCGGCGGAGCAGTTCGACCAGGTTGTCGAACGGCTGTCCCGCCTCGGCAAGGAGGTCAGCCGGGAGTTGACCACCCAGGACGTCACTGAGGAGGTGCTCGACCTGGACGCCCGGATCACCACCCAGCAGGCCCGGGTGCGCAGCGGGCGGGCCCTGCTGGCCGAGGCGGAGACCCTGGCCGATCTGGTGATGCTGGAGTCGGAGCTGGCTAAACGGGAGGCGGACCTGGCGTCGCTGGAGGCCCGCAAACGTGGTCTGGACGACCTGGTGACACTGTCGCGGATCACCGTCGAGCTGATCGGCCCGGACGCGACGCCACCGGTAGACGACGAGTCGGAGCTGGGTTTCCTGGCCGGACTGGGGGCCGGTTGGCGGGCGTTCGTCGGATCCATGCAGGTACTGGTCACCGTGCTCGGCGCGCTGCTGCCATGGCTGATCGCTCTCGGCGTACCCACGTTGGGGGTGTTCTGGCTGGTGCGGACAACGCGGGACCGGTCCCGGCCGGTTCCGGCCGCCACCGCGCCGGCCGGCGGCGCACCGGCGGCAGCGGCGGCCGGCGGCCCGGTGCCGGCACCGCGACGTGACGGCGACAGCCCGGACGGCAACGACGCGGACGGTGACCGCGCGGTCGGCGGCCGGGTCGGCGGCGACCCGCCGGCCGGCTGATTCGCCGGTCAGTCGGCCTCGGCCAGCTGCAGCACGGTGTGGACGAGCAGGCGGACGCCGACGGCGATCGCCCGCTCGTCCACGTCGAACGAGGCACGGTGCAGGTCGCTGCTAGCCTCGGCGCGGCCGACGCCGAGGCGGGCCAGCGCACCCGGCACGTACTCCAGGTACCAGGAGAAGTCCTCGCCGCCCATGCTCTGCGGGGTGTCGGCGACCGCGGCGGGGCCGAGGGCCGCTGCGGTGGCGGCGGTGAGTACGCCGATCGTGGCGGCGTCGTTGATCACCGGTGGTCGACCGCGCAGGTACTCGATGTCGACCGTCGCGCCGGTCGGGGCGACCACTTCCCGGATGATCTGGGTGACGATGTCCGGTGCGGCGTCCCAGGTCGGCCGGTCGAGCACCCGTAGGGTGCCGGCGGCGCTGGCCTCGTTGGGGATCACGTTGTACTGGGTGCCGGCGGACGCCTGACCGAAGACCAGCAGCAGGCCGGCGTTGGCCGGCACCCGCCGGTTGACCAGCGCAGGCACCTCGGTGACCAGCCGACCAAGGGCGTTGACCAGGTCGACGGTCAGGTGCGGGCGGGCGGTGTGACCGCCCGGGCCGGTCAGCCGCACGCTGATGTTGTCCGCCGCCGCGGTGATCGGGCCGACCCGCAGCCCGACCCGGCCGACCGGCAGGTTCGGGTCGCAGTGCAGCGCGAAGATCTGGGTGACGTCCTCCAGCCCGCCGGCGGCGATGACCTCCAGCGAGCCGCAGGGCAGGATCTCCTCCGCCGGTTGGAAGATCAACCGGACCCGCTGGCCCAGCTCGCCGCGGTCGGCGAGCTGGGCGAGCAGCATCGCCACGCCGAGCAGTACGGTCGTGTGCACGTCGTGCCCGCAGGCGTGGCAGGCGCCCGGCACGGTCGACCGGTACGGCACGTCCTTGACGTCGGCCAGCGGCAGCGCGTCGATGTCGGCACGCAGCGCGACCACCGGGCCGTCGGCGGGGCCGGCGTCGATGTCGCAGATGACGCCGTTGCCCTTGGGTAGCAGCCGGGCGGTGAGCCCCATCCTGGTGAGCTGGTTGGCGATGAACGCGGCGGTCTCGAACTCGTGGCCGGACAGCTCCGGGTGGGCGTGCAGGTGCCGCCGGATCGCGGTCAACTGCCGCCCGCGGACATCGAGCAACTGGTCCAGCCCGGCCGGCAGGGGTTGGGCACCTGGCAGTGGATCGGGCCAGGACGACGCCATCTCGCTGCCGGTGGGCAACGTCAACGCACTCGTCACGTCAGATTCTCGATCACTGTGGATGGGATGGGACTCCGACAGCCTAGACC
This sequence comes from Micromonospora sp. LOL_013, assembly GCF_048060315.1. Classification (NCBI taxonomy): domain Bacteria; kingdom Bacillati; phylum Actinomycetota; class Actinomycetes; order Micromonosporales; family Micromonosporaceae; genus Micromonospora; species Micromonospora sp. LOL_013. Next base: position 112,194 of record NZ_JBHMIQ010000015.1, on the reverse strand, counting down.
GGAGACGGTAACGCTGCGCAACGTCATTCGGGTAGTGACCGCATCGCGTATTGTCATGGAATGCCTGGTAGAGGCGGTCGGACCGCTGCGGTCCGCCCCGAATGTCACCATCGTAGGCAGCCACGGGTCCCACACCTCCTACACCGAGTAACGAGCCACGCAGCGACCCGGCTGCCGGTTCGACCGAAAACTGACAGATATCTGACTGTCGCGACATCCCCCGGTCCGGGCATGCCGTCTGATAACGACACCGTGACGGGTTGCGCACCTAGAGTCCGATATGATGTACATTGAGCTACCACACGACGACACAGAGTCGACTTCTCACCAACCTCGGCGCGTAGCTTTCGTTCCGCCGAGCGACCCAGCAAGATAGAGGGGTTGGTTCCCCGGCCCCTCAATTTCTCTCGGCGGCATTTCCTGTGACTCAGATTCCGACGTGGAGTGGCGGACCAGTCAGCTCTACCAGCGCACGGGCGGCACCCGGCACCACCATCGGTGGCCGGTACTCGCTGCGTGCCGCGGTCGGGCACGGTGGCATGGGCACCGTCTGGCGCGCCACCGACACCCTGCTCCGACGCGACGTGGCGGTCAAGGAGGTCGTCCTCCCTCCAGGGCTGGCCCCCAGCGACCGCGACGCGATGTACGAACGCACCCTGCGGGAGGCCCGCGCGGCGGCCGCACTGCAGCACCCGGCCGTGGTCCAGGTCTACGACGTGGTCACCGAGGGTGGCCGACCGTGGATCGTGATGGAGCTGCTGGACGCCCGCAGCCTGGCCGACATGGTGATCGAGGACGGCCCGGTCGCCCAGCGCGCGGTCGCCAAGATCGGCATCGCGCTGCTCGGCGCGTTGGAGGTCGCCCACGCCATCGGCGTCCTGCACCGCGACGTCAAGCCGGCGAACGTGCTGATCTGCACCGACGGTCGCTGCGTACTCACCGACTTCGGTGTCGCCCGGATGCCCACCGATGTCCAGCTCACCACGCCCGGGATGGTGCTCGGCTCGCCGCACTTCATCTCCCCGGAGCGGGCCATGGGCCAGGACTTCGGGCCGCCGAGTGATTTGTTCTCCCTCGGCGTCACCATCTACACGGCCGTCGAAGGACGCCCGCCCTTCGACAAGGGCGACCCGATCGAGACCATGCACGCCGTCGTTGAGGATCCGCCCGCCGTCCCAGTCCGGTCCGGCCCGCTCACCGAGGTGCTCTTCGGCCTGCTGGAGAAGGACCCGGCCCGACGCTTCGACGTGCCGACCGCCCGGAGCATGCTGCGCGAGCTGCTCGCCGGGCCGCTGGCCAGCAAGGCCCCGGCCAACCTGGTCACCGACCCGTACGCGGTGGTCTCGGTGCAGCGGCCGCCCAGCTGGCAGCAACAGGCTCCACCAGCACCGCCGGCGCAGCCCCAGCCGAGTGGCAAGATCGGCGGCCGGGCGATGATCGGCCCGGACGAGTCGCTCACCGACCGCCTCGCCGAGCTGCGCAAGGCCGGCCGGCAGATGCCGAGCGCGGCGCAGTGGTCCGCCGCTGGGCTGGACAACGCCAACCCGACCTCGCCAGCGGCCGGGGCGACCGCCGCGATGCCGATCAGCCAGACCGGCGTACCCGGTCCGCGTGGGCAGCAGCCGGGTCGACACGGCCACGGCCAGCAGGGCGACAACGGCCGGCAGAGCGGCCAGGGCGGTGCGCTACTCAGCCCGACCGGGGCGATGCCGGCGCCGAGCTGGGGCGACGGGCCGCCGGGCTGGGATCAACCACCGGCCGGTCGGCCGGCACCGGGAGGCGCCACCACCGCCGGAGCGATGCTGGACAAGGCGATAGCCGGGCTCCGGCAGGGCACCGGCAGCGCCGTCGAGAAGGTGAAGAGCTGGGACCGGAAGGTGCAGATCGGCGCGGCGGCCGGTGCCACGCTGCTGATCCTGCTGCTGTCCGTGACGCTGTTTAGTGGCGACGACGACGCGCCGCAGACCCCGTCTATCGTTGCGCCTGTCAACACTGAACCGCCAGGCCCATCATTCGAGACCCAAATCTACGTTGAGCGCGGCATTTCGGTTGCGGTACCCGACGACTGGGCCAGGACAGAAGCTGGGGTCTGGGTCGATTACACCGACCCAGAGGAGAGTGGGCGTCGCGTTCGACTCCTTGTCGAGAACGCAGGTCCCTCCACTCAGCCGTTGTCTTTCCTCAGAGCCGCAGGCGACCGGTTGTCGAACAATCGCGGCAGTTGCCAGGAGCCGTATCAGGAGGTCAGACTGGATGAGTCCACGATTGCAGACCAGCCATCAGCTGAACTGGAGTACACCTGCGGCGAGGGACAGGAACGACGACACGGAATCTGGCACGCCGTGGTCGCCAACGGAAAGGCGTACTCGTTCTTCCTGACCACTCCAGACGCCCAGTTCGAGGAAAGTAAGCCGATCTTCGAAGAAATGGTACGAACTTTCTCTTTGACGAACAGCTAAAGCATGGACCTCCTGCCCGAGGACCGGCACCCCTTCCCCAGGGCGTACCGGTCCTCGGGCAGCGCAATTTACAAGAGCTCCACCTGACCACTCACCAGGCAGTCTCCAGAGTTCCGCAAGCAGTAGGCGCTTGACGTCGGCGACGAGGTCGAATGCAGAAGACGACCTGCCCCTGATCGTGGTAGTTGCATGCCGGGATACCACCGCCCCTGGGCAACGGCAGTTCGCAAGGGCACGCTGGGACACAAAGTCGCCCGACACGGTCATCCAACACCAACTCGCAGCGATCAGCATCCGGGAAGCCCTGAAACCTGCAACTCTTCGAGACTTGACAAAACTCCCTACTAAGATGATCCCGCTGGCGACACCAGACGAGGAAGTGCCATCAAGAAGACAGGACAGCACGCCAAAAATTTGACCACGATAAATATCCAGTATTATCAACAACTACTCAAGTATCATGCCGGATACACTAGCTCGGAAGTGGTTCATGTCACAGCCCGCAACCTCGCCAATTGACGGCAGCTCATCCGACTACGACGATCCAGGTCTCCAGACTCTGCGTATCCGGGTGGCGGCCTGGCTCGACGACGAGCCGGACCCGGCCGCCCGCGCCGAACTGCAGACGCTGCTGGACCAGCTGCCGGGCAGCGCCGCCGAGCTGGCCGACCGGTTCGCCGGGCCGTTGACGTTCGGCACCGCCGGGCTGCGCGGCCCGCTGCGGGCCGGCCCGAACGGCATGAACCTGCAGGTCGTCACCAGGGCCGCCGCCGGGCTGGCGAGCTGGTTGACCGAGCAGGGCGGCACCGGACCGGTGGTGATCGGCTACGACGCGCGGCACGGGTCACGGGCCTTCGCGGTGCGCACCGCCGAGGTCGTCACCGGTGCCGGGCGGGACGCCTACCTGCTGCCCCGCCCGTTGCCCACCCCGGTGCTGGCGTACGCGATCCGCGCGCTCGACGCGGTGGCGGCGGTGATGGTCACCGCCAGCCACAACCCGCCACAGGACAACGGCTACAAGGTCTACCTCGGTGCCCAGCTCGGCGGACCGGCCGGTGCCGGCGCACAGATCGCGCCGCCCGCCGACCAACAAATCGAGGCGGCGATCCGGGCGGTCGGAAAGCTGGTCGACGTGCCGCTCGGCAGCCCCGGCAAGACGCTGGACGACGAGATCGTCGCCGGCTACCTGCGGACCGCCGTGGCGGTGGTGGACCCGGCCACCCCCCGGGCGCTGACCGTGGCGTACACGCCGCTGCACGGGGTCGGCGGGGCGGTGCTGCGGGAGGCGTTCGTCGGTGCCGGATTCCCGGCACCGCTGGTCGTCGCCGAGCAGGCCGAGCCGGATCCGCAGTTCCCCACCGTGGCGTTTCCCAACCCGGAGGAGCCGGGCGCGATGGACCGGGTCGTCGCGCTGGCCCGGGCACACGAAGCCGACCTGGCGATCGCCAACGACCCGGACGCCGACCGGTGTGCGGTCGCGGTGCCGCACGGCGGCGACGGGTGGCGGATGCTGCGCGGCGACGAGCTGGGGGTGCTGCTCGCCGATCAGCTGATCCGGCGGGGCCGGCACGGCCGCTACGCCACCACCATCGTCTCGTCGTCGCTGCTCGGCGCGCTGTGCACGGCGCGCGGCGAGCCGTACGCCGAGACCCTCACCGGCTTCAAGTGGATCGTCCGGGCCGGCAGCGACCTCGCGGACACCGCCGAGGTGCCGCTGGTCTACGGCTACGAGGAGGCACTCGGCTACTGTGTGGCGCCCGACCAGGTACGCGACAAGGACGGCATCACCGCCGCGCTGCTGCTCGCCGAGCTGGCCGCCGAGCTCAAGGCGGCCGGTCGGAGCCTGGCCGACCGGCTCGACGAACTGGCCTGCGAGTTCGGGGTGTACCAGACCGACCAGCTCGCCGTGCGGGTCGACGAGCTGAGTGAGATCGCCGCCGCGATGGCGTACCTGCGGGCGAACCTGCCGACGACGCTGCTCGGCGAGCCGGTCACCGCGACGCAGGATCTGCTGCCCGACGCCGACGTGGTGATCCTGCGTACCGGCACGGCCCGGGTCGTGGTCCGTCCTTCCGGGACGGAGCCGAAGCTGAAGGCGTACCTGGAGGTGGTCCAGCCGGTACGCGACGGCGACCCGGCCGCGGCCCGCGAACGGGCCGACCGGGCGTTGGCACGGCTGCGGACGGAGACATCGGCCGCCCTCAACATCAAATAATGTCCGGTTAGCCCTTTAGGCGCGACCAATTCATATTGCTGCTCGTTTAGCTGGTTATGCTGGCTAGCCGCTGCTTCGCCTACCTGACCGCCGCGACGCACCGGCGGTACGCGCTGCTTCCCTTCCACCGGCAGACCGCCCTGTTCCGGCTGGCCCGGCGGCCCGGCCAGGTCGCCCGATGCTGGCTGGCCCGACGCCTGCGGCCGGCCAGACCAACCGCCGCCGGGCTCCCCCGGCGATGGTCCGTACTGGACGGGCGCCCCGTCCTGGCCGTCGTCGACGATACGATCAGCCCGCTCAACGCCCACCGGCGCAACCTGCACCTCGTCACCGACGCACTGGCCCGGGCCGGGGTGGACCACTTCGTCATCCCGGCCGCATCCGGGCTCCGCAGCCGGGTCGGGGTGCCGGCCGGCGAGCGTACCGCCGCGCTGCGGGCGCTCGGCCGCGTCGGCGGCCTGGCCGTGGCGCGCGTCGGCCACCGGCACCGGCGACTGCCGGCCCGGCCCGGCTGGCGACTGCGCCGAAGCCCGGTGATCCGGGTCTTCCAGCCGGTGACCAGCGTCGACGGCGAGCTGACATACGGCGGGCAGGCCGCCTGCGAGATCGAGTTCTGGGCGGTCGACGGTGACCGGCTGCACGCGCCCCGCAGCAACGACGTCACCGCTGTGGTCCCGGCCCGGTCGGCCCCGGTACGGCTGACCGAGGCAGAGGCCTGCTGCTTCGCGCCGGAGGACCGGATCGCCCGGCACCTCACTCGTACCCCGTTCACCCGTCGGCCGGCGACCTGGCCCGACTTCCCGGTCGACCTGGTCTGCTGCTGGACCGACCCGACCGACCCGCGGTGGCGGTCCCGCCGGCAGCGGGCCATAGCCCGCACCGCCGGGCCGGTGCCACGAGCCCGGCGCGCCGACCGGCACCGCCGCAGCGGCGGTGCCCGCCCGACGGGCCACGCCGGCGACGGATGGGTCGGCTGGGACGGCACCGAAGAACTGCGTCACCTGCTCCGCTCGGTGCACCTGCACGCGCCCTGGATCCGGCGGATCTTCCTGATCACCGCAGACCAGGTGCCGGGCTGGCTCGACGTGGACGATCCACGGTTGACCATGGTCGACCACCGCGACCTGCTCGGTGGCCACACCGTGCTGCCCACCTTCAACCCGTACGCCGTCGAATCCGCGGTGCACGAAATCGACGGCCTGGCGGAACGGTTCCTCTACCTGCCCGGCAACGTCTTTCTCGGCCGGCCGGTCGACCGGACCACGTTCTTCGAGGCCAACGGGATCCCGAAGGTGCTGCTCAACCGGCCGCCCGGGCCGGGCCGGGGAGCCAGCCAACCGGCCGGCTCAGGAGACACCCCGGCGGTGGCCGCCGCGCGGCGCGTCTTCGCCGACCAGTTCGACCGCCTCGTCGACCCGGGCGCCCCGCTCGGCGTGCCGTTGCCGGTGCGCCGCTCCACACTGGCCGAGATCTGCGCCAGCAGTCCCGAGATGGTCGCCCGGATTCGTGGCCACCAGATCAGGCAACCGGACGACGTGTCACTGATCCGCTCGCTGCACCAGCACTGGTCGTACCTGCGGGGCACCGCGATCCCCGGGTCGCTGCGCCTGCACCGCGTCGACCCGGCCGCCCCCGAGGCCGCGCCGCGGCTACACCGACTACTCGACCGGCGTGACGTGGACACGTTCGGGCTGGACACCGAGCTCACCGACGCGGTCGACTCCGTCGCCCGCCGGCTACGGGTCGAGTTCCTCAACCGCTACTTCCCGACCCCGTCACCGTTCGAGGTCGACGCGGAGACCGCAGCGGCCCGCGCTCCGTTCACCGCGACCGAGCTGGCGCAGCGCCTGCTGCGCCCGCCGGTCGGTCGGTTCCCGGCCGGACCGCAGCTACAGCTGGCCGACGCGCCGCGGCAGGCCCGCCACCGCGACACCGGGTATCCCGCACAGCCGGGCCCGCTGTCGGCGGCCGACCCGGTCCCGGTCACCGAGGTGCTGGTGGGACACCGCTGCGGCTGACCGGCCACCGGGTACCTATGGTGACCAGGTGCAGGCGATCATCGCGACCCTAGGCTACGTACTCTCCCCCGACGGACATCAAGTGCTGATGCTGCGCCGCGACACCCGGCCGGACGACATCCACTACGGCTACTACAACGGGTTGGGCGGCAAGCTGGAGCCGGGCGAAGATGTCATCGCCGGCATGCGCCGGGAGATCCGGGAGGAGGCCGGGTTGGAGTGCGGGCGGGTCGAGCTGGCCGGGACCATCTCCTGGCCAGGCTTCGGCCGGCACAGCGAGAACTGGTTCGGGTTCCTGTTCCGGGTGCCGACCTGGTCCGGCGAGCCCCGGCCAGACTGCCCGGAAGGCACCCTGGTCTGGACCGACCTGGCCGACGTCCTCGCCGGCCGGGTGCCGATGTGGCCCAGCGACCGGCACTTCCTGCCGCTGGTCTTCGCCGAGCAGCCGACCGTCTTCCACGGCGTGATGCCGTTCACCGACGGCGTGGCGACCAGCTGGAGCTGGACCGCCGCCAGCTGACCGGTACCGTCAGAAGCGCGGCATCCCGCCGAACTGGCGGTCACCGGCGTCACCGAGCCCCGGCACGATGAACATCTTTTCGTTGAGCCGATCGTCGATCGACGCGGTCACCAGTCGCAACGGCAGCCCGGAGCGGTCCAGCCGGTCGATTCCGGCCGGCGCGGCGAGCACGCACAGCACGGTGATCTCGGTGGCGCCCCGGTCGGCGAGCAGCCAGCAGCAGTGCTCCAGCGAGCCGCCGGTGGCCAGCATCGGGTCGAGCACCAGCACCGGGATGCCGGCCAGGTCGACCGGCAGCGACTCCAGATAGGCCCGGGGCTCGTAGGTTTCCTCGTCGCGGGCCAGCCCGACGAAGCCCATCGACGACTCCGGCAGCAGCGCCAACGCCGAGTCGGCCATCCCGAGCCCGGCGCGCAGCACCGGCACCAGCAGCGGCGGGTTGGCCAGCCGGGTCCCGTCGGTCGGTGCCACCGGGGTGGTCACCGGGAAGGACTCCACCGGGAAGGATCGGGCCGCCTCGTACACCAGCATGGTGGTGAGTTCGTGCAGCGCGGCGCGGAACGCCGCCGAGTCGGTCCGGGCGTCGCGCATCGCGGTCAGCCGGGACTGGGCGAGAGGGTGATCAACGACGAGTACGTCCACGGTCGTTGAACCTACTCGCCAGCCCGGCGGCCGACGCATACACCTCACGGATCGCCTCGGCGTAGCGGGCCGGGGTGTGTTCGGCGCAGCGGGCGGCCGCCGCGGCCGCCCGCCGGCGGGCCGTGTCCGGGTCGAGCAGCAGCCGCAGCACCCCGCTGGCCAGCGCACCCGGCTGCGGCTGGGTGCGCAGCGCGGCACCGGCAAGCGCGCCGTGCGCGTGCAACGCCCGGTCGACCAGTACCACCGGCACCCCGGCCAGGCCGGCTTCCTGCAGGACCAATGCCTGGGTGTCGGTCTGCGAGGCGAACGCGAACACCTCGGCGGCCCCGTACGCCGCAGCCACCACGTCCGGGCCCTGCTGACCGGTGAGAGTGATCCGGGCGGCCACCCGAGGGTCGATGGTCCGCAGCAGCGCGGCCAGCCAGCGCGGCTCGTACAGGGCACCGACCAGCACCAGCCGGGCGGTCGGGCAGCCGACCAGCACCCGCTCGAACGCGGTGATCAGCAGGTCGATGCCCTTTTCCCGGTTGATCCGACCCACGTAGAGGACCACCCGGTCGCTGGGCGTGATGCCGTGGCCGTACCGGAAGGCGTTGATTTCGTCGGCGGTGGTGCGGCGGGCCGCGACCCCGGTCGGCACCAGGTGCACCCGGTTGGCGGGCACTGGAAGGTGGATCCGGTCCAGCACCGCCCGGGTCGGCACCACCACCGCGTCGGCGCCGCCGAGCAGCAGGGTGTTGGTGGCGTCCATCGCGGCCCGGCGACGGGCGACCGCACCGCTGGCCATCGGCCGATGGTCGCGGGCGTGGCCGGCCGGTGCCGCCGCCGGGCGGGGCACGCCGAGCCGGCGGGCGTACAGCCGGACGCCGGCGCTGAGCGCACGGGCCGGCACCCGGTACGCGTCGGCGTACGCGTGCAGGTCGGTGTGGTAGGTCTGGACCAGCGGCAGACCGAGCCGGCGGGCGGTGAGGACGCCGAGCAGCCCGACCGGTCCGGGGGTGTGCACGTGCACCACGTCCGGGGCGTGGGCGGCGATCTCGGCGATGGTGCCGGTGGCGGCGGCGCCGCGCAGCAGCCACGGCGACAACCGCAGGTCGGCGACTCCGCAGGGCAGCGCACGTAGCCGCAGCACGTCCGCCTCGGTCGGCTGGTCCGGATGCCGGGGCACCACGATCAGGCCGGGATGCCCGGCGGCGGCCGACGCCGCCGCGAGAGTCCGCAGCGAGGTGACCACCCCGTCGCGGCGGGGCAGGTACGTGTCGGTGAAGTGCACTGCTCGCACGTCAGGCACGGTGGGTCACCGGGGCCAACATGATGTAACGGTAGGCCAACGGCGCCGTTAAGTCTGCTCGTCCGATCGACCGACGGCCAAGATCGTGAACCCGCTGGCGACGTAGACTCGCGGGCATGACAGGACTCGCGGCATGACAGCGGTGAACACCCCGGCACCCGCGCGCCACGATCTAACCGAGGTGGGGCGGAGCGCGGCAACCCTGCGTAGCTTCCTGCACGGGCTGCCCGGCGTCGACGAGGTCGGGGCGCGGCAGCGGGCCGCGACGCTCGGCACCCGGTCGATCAAGACGACCGCCAAGGCGTGGGCGATCGACCTGGCCGTCCGGATGGTCGATCTGACGACTCTGGAGGGCGCCGACACGCCAGGCAAGGTACGCGCGTTGTGCGCCAAGGCCCGCCGCCCCGACCCGACCGACCCCGGTTGCCCGCCGGTCGCCGCCGTCTGCGTCTACCCGTCGATGGTGCCGACCGCCGCCGCGGCGCTCACCGGTTCCGGCGTGCACCTGGCCAGCGTGGCCACCGCCTTCCCGTCCGGGCAGGCGCCGCTGGAGGTGAAGCTGGCCGACACCCGGGCGGCGGTCGCCGCCGGCGCCGACGAGATCGACATGGTGATCAACCGGGGGGCGTTCCTCGCCGGCCGCTACGAGCAGGTGTACGCCGAGATCCTCGCGGTCAAGCAGGCCTGCGGCGACGCCCATCTCAAGGTCATCCTGGAGACCGGGGAGCTGGCCACCTACGACAACGTGCGCCGCGCCTCCTGGCTGGCGATGCTGGCCGGCGGCGACTTCATCAAGACCTCCACCGGCAAGGTGCCGGTCGCCGCGACCCTGCCCGTCACCCTGATCATGCTGGAGGCGGTCCGGGACTTCTACGCCGCCACCGGGCGCCGGATCGGCGTCAAACCGGCCGGCGGCATCCGCACCACCAAGGACGCGATCAAGTACCTGGTGCTGGTCAACGAGACCGCCGGCGACGAGTGGCTCACCCCCGACCTGTTCCGGTTCGGCGCTTCCACCCTGCTCAACGACCTGCTGATGCAGCGGTCGAAGCTGCACACCGGGGTCTACTCCGGTCCCGACTACGTCACCCTGGACTGATCAGCGTGTTCGACTACGCACCGGCACCCGAGTCCCGCTCGGTCGTCACCATCCGCGACTCGTACGGCCTGTTCATCGACGGCGAGTTCGTCGACCCGACCGACGGCGGGGCCCGCAAGACCGTCAACCCGGCCACCGAGGAGGTCCTCGCCGAAGTCGCCGAGGCCGGCCCCGGCGACGTGGACCGAGCGGTGGCCGCCGCGCGGTCCGCGTACCAGCGGGTCTGGGGTCCGATGCCCGGCCGCGACCGGGCCAAGTACCTGTTCCGGATCGCCCGGGCGCTCGCCGAACGCAGCCGCGAGTTGGCCGTGCTCGAGTCGCTCGACAACGGCAAACCGATCCGCGAGTCCCGCGACGTCGACCTGCCGTTGGCGTCGGCGCACTTCTTCTACTACGCCGGCTGGGCCGACAAGCTGCCGTACGCCGGTTTCGGCCCGGACCCGCGCCCGCTCGGCGTCGCCGGGCAGGTCATCCCGTGGAACTTCCCGCTGCTGATGCTGGCCTGGAAGATCGCCCCTGCGCTGGCCGCCGGCAACACGGTCGTGCTCAAACCGGCCGAGACGACCCCGCTGACCGCGCTGCTGTTCGCCGAGATCTGCCAACAGGCCGACCTGCCGCCGGGCGTGGTCAACATCGTCACTGGTGCCGGCGCCACCGGGCAGGCCGTCGTCGCCCACCCGGATGTCGACAAAATCGCCTTCACCGGCTCCACCGAGGTCGGTCGGCAGATCGCCCGCGCGGTCGCCGGCAGCCGCAAGAAGCTCACCCTGGAGCTGGGCGGCAAGGCCGCCAACATCGTCTTCGACGACGCCCCGATCGACCAGGCCGTCGAAGGCATCGTCAACGGCATCTTCTTCAACCAGGGCCACGTCTGCTGCGCCGGTTCCCGGCTACTGGTCCAGGAGTCGATCGCCGAGCCGCTACTGGAGTCGCTGAAGCGGCGGATGGCCCGGCTGCGCGTCGGCGACCCGCTGGACAAGAACACCGACGTCGGGGCGATCAACTCGGCCGCCCAGCTGGACCGGATCCGTACCCTGGCGGCCGCCGGCACCGACGAGGGCGCGCAGGCCTGGTCGCCGCCGTGTGACCTGCCGCAGCAGGGCTTCTGGTTCGCGCCGACCCTGTTCACCGGGGTCAGCCAGGCGCACCGGATCGCCCGCGAGGAGATCTTCGGCCCGGTGCTGTCCGTGCTGACCTTCCGCACCCCGGACGAGGCCATCGCCAAGGCCAACAACACACCGTACGGGCTGTCCGCCGGCATCTGGTCGGAGAAGGGTTCCCGGATCCTGTGGGCCGCCGACCGGCTGCGCGCCGGGGTGGTGTGGGCGAACACGTTCAACAAGTTCGACCCGACGTCGCCGTTCGGCGGCTACCAGGAGTCGGGCTACGGCCGCGAAGGCGGCCGGCACGGGCTGGAGGCGTACCTCGATGTCTGACAGTAGCGGCGTCACTACCCGGGTGGCCGTACGCAAGACGTACAAGCTGTTCATCGGCGGGAAGTTTCCGCGCAGCGAGTCGGGACGGACGTACCAGGTGCAGGACTCCAACGTGGCGCTCGCCTCCCGCAAGGACCTCCGCGACGCCGTCGTCGCCGCCCGGGCGGCGGTTAAAGGCTGGTCGGGCGCAACCGCGTACAACCGGGGTCAGATCCTCTACCGGGTCGCCGAGATGCTGGAGGGCCGACGCGAGCAGTTCGTCGCGCTCGGCGAGCCGGCCGCCGAGGTCGACGCGGCGATCGACCGCTGGGTCTGGTACGCCGGCTGGTCCGACAAGCTCCCCCAGGTGTACGGCGGCGTCAACCCGGTCGCCGGCCCGTACTTCAACCTGTCGACACCGGAGCCGACCGGAGTGGTCGGGGTCGTCGCGCCGGCCGAGCCGTCGCTGCTCGGCCTGGTCAGCGTCGTCGCCCCGGTGATCGTCAGCGGCAACACGGCGGTGGCGCTGGCCTCGCCGACCCGCCCGCTGGCGGCGGTCACCCTGGCCGAGGTGCTGGCCACCAGTGACCTGCCCGCCGGAGTGGTCAACGTGCTGACCGGCAGGATCGCCGAGACGGCGCCGTGGTTGGCGTCGCATCTGGACGTCGACGCGCTCGACCTGACCGGGGTGGCCGATCCGCAGTTGGCCGTCGAGTTGGAGCAGGCCGCCGCCGGCAACCTCAAGCGGGTGCTGCGCCCGGCCGTCGGGTCGGTCGACTGGCTGGCCGACCCGAGCACCCGACGGATGACCACCTTCCTGGAGACCAAGACCGTCTGGCATCCCAAGGGCAGCTGACCGGGCCGGCCGGCACCGGCTCGGTCGGATCCATCGGCTGGTACGTCTCAGGAGCCGCAGGCTGCATCATGCTGTTGCCTTGCCCGATTCCGCCCATTGGTAATCGCCCTGCCTGGGGCGGACTGTCGGGCCGGTTGCGCGCCCTTGTCGCGTCGGCCGCCCCGCCCGGGCTCGAAGCTCCGCTCGATCGAGCGGAGCTTCGACCGGTCAGCAGAGGCTCAGAGGCAGGTCACTCCAGGGCGAAGGTGCCGGTCGCGATCTCGCCGACCGGTTCGTAGGTGCTCAGCACCACGCCGGTGGTGGAGACCGAGTTGGCGACCAGCTTCAGCGCGGTAGGCGCGATGCCGTCGCCGAACAGCCGCTTGCCGCCCCCGACCAGCACCGGGAAGGTCCAGGTCCGGAACTGGTCGACCAGTCCGTGCCGCAGCAGGGTCTGCAGGAGATCGCTGCTGCCGTGCACCTGCAGTTCGGGGCCGTCGGCGCGCTTGAGCGCGGCGACACCCTCAGCCGCGTCGCCGTCGATCAGCACCGAGTTGCGCCAGCTCAACGTCGGCCGACTGCGGGAGGCCACGTACTTGGTCGCGTCGTTGAGCGGCTTGGCCTCCTCCTCCGGGGCGTTCGGCCAGTGAGCGGCGAAGATGTCGTACGTACGCCGGCCGAGCACCAGGTCGAACGGGACGCCCATGGTCTGGCCCATGGCCTGGCCCATCAGCTCGTCCCAGTAGTTCACCGACCAGCCGCCGTGGGCGAAGTCGCCGGTCTCGTCCTCACCCGGTCCGCCGGGGGCCTGCATGACCCCGTCTAGGGTGAGGAATGTGTTGACGATCAATTTGCGCATCTGGTGACAGCCTTTCGGATAGCTAGTTGCGGTCAGGAGATTGGCAGCTGGTCCAGCCACTGCTGCCAGGACGGCTCGGTGTCGACCGGTTCGGCGACGCTGTCGAAGATGTGGTGGCTGAGGAACAGCACGTTGTCCCGCTCCGGGCCGGAGTGGATGAAGCGGTAGAGCCCGCCGGCGGTGCGTACGCCGAGGAAAGCCGACGGCGTACTGAGGTCGACGACGCCGTCGATCGGCGCGGCGCCGGGCACGGTGAGCCGCACCGGCGCGCCCTCGGCTATCGGGTGGGTCACGCCGAGGGCCGCGGCGACCGCCGGCCAGATCTGCTCCGGGTCGCCGGCACCCGGTCGGACGACCGTGACCGGGGTCGCGGTCCGCCCCGGGAAGTGCCGCAGGTACGCGGCGAGCGTGCGCAGGTAGAGGTCCCAACCGACCTTCATCGCCTCGTACTCGGTCTCCCAGTTGTCGCCGAGCACGCCGCTCTGCACCATGCGCAGCACCGTGCTGCCATGGTCGCGGCCTTCGATGAGGTACTCGATCGCCATGAAGGATCCGTCGTCCGCAGTCGGGGTCCGGTCGGCGAAGCGCTTGCCCGGCTCCCAGCCGACGATGGTCGCCTCGTCGGTGTGCCCGGCGAGGGTGAGTCGCGTGGTGCCGCCCTCGCGTGGCTCGATCTCGCTGCGGCCCATGAACCAGGAGTCGAGTCCGGGGCCGGTGGCGATGGCGTCCCAGACCTGCTCCGGCGTTGCCGGCAGCTCGATCTCCTTGCGTACCTCGAACTCGTGTCCCATCGCGGGTCAGCCTTCCTGCGGTTCGTCGGTGCTGGTGCTGGTGCTGGGGTGCAGAGCGACGACCAGCCGGTGCGGCCGGCCGCCGGGGGTCGTCTCATCGTGGTATCTGCCGACGAGCGCGGTGACCGTGTTGGCCAACTCCTCGGCGAACGCGGCCCGGTCGGCAGCCGAGGCGAAGCGGATCTCGCCGTCGATCGCGAAGGTGGCGACCCGCTTGTCCACCCGGTCCGCGCCGGTGATCAGGGATCCGACGTCGCGGACCAGGCGGGCGGCGACGGCGAGCAGCCAGCGGGCGGAGAGCCGGTCCGGTGCGCGGGCCGGATCCGGTGCGACGGTGGCGAGGGCGGCCGGTGAGATCACGTACGAACCGGCGGTGGCCTGCATGACCCGCTCGGTGACGTTGCCCTTGCGCCGCTGCTCGACGAGCTCGATGAGGCCGTGCTGCTCCAACGCCTTCAGGTGGTAGTTGACCTTCTGCCGGGCCAGCCCGACCCGGCCGGCGAGCATGGTCGCCGAGGCGGGTTCGGCCAGCTCGGCGAGGAGCCGTGCCCGGATCGGGTCGAGTGAGGCCTCGGCGGCGGCCGGGTCTTCGATCACCGCTACGTCCAACATGCCGATCAACATCTCACCGACGATTATTTTTGTCAAGACAGATCTTATGTTCGGGTGGCTGCCGGACGACCTGGCAGCGTTGGGCCCTTCCAGTCCGGCAGGTTGCCGATCCCACCCGGACCGTCGCCGCTGCCGTTGGTCTGCGCCACCGGCCGGCGGCGCTCGCGCTCGTTGAGGTAGCGGTTGATTAGCGCTTCGGCGTGTCCGGCCGGGCCGGCGTCAGGGCCGAGGGCGTGCGCCACAGCGGCCCGCGCCGGTTCGGACAGGTCAGCCCGATCGAGTACGGCGAACAGGTCCCGGTTTCGCTGGGTCGGATCGAGGGGCGGGTCGGTCCAGCGTGCTGAACGGTTGTCGGTCACGGACACCTCCAGGGCAGTGGCGACGTCGTCATCCTGCCCTCAGCATGCGTCCACGTACACAAAAATACAACGTCGCAATGAACTTCCGTTCGAGAGATCTGTAGTACATACTTCGATCGAACTCACGTCGCCCCGCTGCCAGACCCGGATGCACCCGGAGGTGTTCTCGTGGCACAGGTTCCGAGCCCGACGATCCGCGCTCGCCGGTTACGCCGGGAGCTACGTCGGCTCCGCGACTCGGCCGGTCTGACCGCCGAGGAGGTCGCCCGCCGCTTGGGCTGGCACCGCACCAAGGTCATCCGGCTCGAACACGGCCACTCACGGATAACGCTCAAGGACACCGAGCAAATGCTGGGCCTTTACGAGGCGTCCGACGAGGACCGCGAGTCGTTGACCGCGCTCGCCAAGCAGGCCCGGCAGAAGGGCTGGTGGAGCGCGTACGGCGACGTACTGCCCGACGACTACGTCGGCTTCGAGGCGGAGGCCACCGCGATCAGCAGCTTCCAGAGCCTGTACGTGCCGGGACTGTTGCAGACCGAGGAGTACGCCCGCGCCATCATCCACGCCGGCCGCAGCACCGCCGACGCGGACGAGATCGACCGGCGGGTCGCCGCCCGGCTCGCCCGCAAGTCGCTGCTGTCGCGGGACGTGCCGCCGAGACTCTGGATCGTCCTCGACGAGGCGGCGATCCGCCGGGTCGTCGGTGGCCCGAAGGTGATGCGCACTCAGCTCACCCGGCTCATTGATGCCTGCGCCCAGCCGTCGATCGAGCTGCAGATCGTGCCGTTCGGGGCAGGCGCGCACGCCGCCATGGCCGGCCCGTTCACCATCCTCGGCTACGCCGACCCGATCCTCGACCCGCCCATCGTCTACATCGAGAACGATGCGAACACCCTGCTGCTGGAGGAGGACACCCACGTGGCGCGATATAAACTCATGTTCGATCATCTGTGCGCCAAGGCCATGGACCCGGACGAGTCCGGCAGGTTCCTGGCTCGGGCGGCAGAGGAGCTTCCCGACTGACCCCGACCGGCCAGAGGAGACGCGGGATGACCGCACCAGAACTGTCCCACGCTCACTGGCGCAAAAGCAGCCGCAGCAGCGCCAGCGGGTCAGACTGCGTCGAGGTGGCCACGCTGGCCGGCGGCACGATCGGCGTACGCGACTCCAAGGACCCACACGGCCCGGCGCTGCTCTTCCCGGCCGACGCATGGACGGCGTTCCTCACCACGGTGTCCAGCCGCTGACTCGGCCGGTCCGCCTTCCGCTACGACGCCCGTGCCCGCCGACCGCTCGTACGTCTTCCTCGACGTCGACGGAGTGCTGATTCCCTTCGCCGCCCGTGCCACGCACCACCCAGGCAAGGCCCTGTTGCACCGCGTCGACCCGCATCTCGGCCTCACCGACGCCGACTTCTCCACCGTCGGCCAGTGGCTCGCAGTCGACGGCGGCAAAGCCGCGTCGATGTGAGGCTGAGATACCTTACGACCGCGTCGTAAGGTATCTGAGCCTCACATCGCTGGGCAGCGGAACAAGGATGCCGGGAACGTCTCCGTCGGCGCGATCGTGGATCAACACGATCACCGGGTAGGCACGGCTGCAGGCGCTGGCGCTGACCACCCGAACACGAACTCGTCGGCTACTTAGGGTGTAGTCGACAACATCGCCGCGTGCAGGCGATCCTGCTGCAGCTACCGCGTGGCGTTGAACTCGGCGTACGCCGCAGCGTCCTCGCCGGCGAGGGTGGCGTGCCAGGCAGCAGCAGCATCGACGGCGCGCCGATCCAGGTACTCACGGATCGCCCATGCGATCGGAGCGAACCGGTTGCCCCCGGCAACAGCAGCGACCGGTCTCTCGCCGAGGTCATCGTCGGGCGTGATCGGAATGCTCACGGTCATGCCGCCGCCGCTATCAACGACCAAGGCCCGAGCACGGCCACACCGGCTACCGTAGGCGGATGAGCACTCGCCATCTGCCTGCCCAGATCGGTGACCTGCCGCCAATCGGACGACCCGCCAACAGTGCCCTGCTCGCGGCCGGCGTCACCACCCTCGCCCAGGTCGCCACCTACCGCCGCGACGACCTGCTGGCCATGCACGGCATCGGCCCGAAGGCCGTCGGCATCCTGGCCACCGCACTGGCCGAACGCGGCCTCACCTTCGCCGACTGACCAGAGGAGACACCGGATGACCTCGCCTGACGGTGTCGACCTTCCCCACCGCCAGCCCGCACCGGCCCACGTACGCAAGGCGACTCTCGCCGATGTCGATCAGCTGACCGAGGTGCACACGCTGGCCCGCACCGCCTACTACACGGCGGCAGGTGGGCTGGACCCGGCCGACCCGTCGCTGTCGTCGCCCGAGGCGTACGCCGAACGCCGTGCCGCCTGGGCGAACGCGGTCACCTCGCCGCAGCGGTTCACCGTCGCCGCTGTCCTCGATGGCCGGATCGTCGGCTGCGCCGCGATGGGACCCGCCGCCACCGGTCACGTCAACCCGGCCCACATTGGCCAACTGCACCAGATCCACGTGCTCCCCGACTGCTGGAGCCGAGGAATCGGCGGGCTGCTGCACGACGCCTTCGTCACGTACCTGCGGCGGACCGGTCGGTCCGGCGGGGTGCTGGAGGCGTGGGAACGTAACGATCGTGGCCAGCGCTTCTACGCCGCTCGGGGCTGGCAGGCCGACGGCCACAGCCGCCCCGGCCCGGGCGACACCCGATACCGCTATTTTCAGCTCACGCTGTGACGGTTGACGATGAACTCGGCCCAGTACTCCGGCGTCTCGTGGTAGACGATGTCGGAGCCGACGATCCACACCCGTGGTGAACGCTCCCCGGGTTCGGCCTCGGACCACTGCCGGTTGACCACTGCCACCGCCGCGTCCCGCGTCGACCCGTACCGGGAAACCATCAGGTTCGCGATCTCCTCGCAGAAGGCAAGAGCCTCCGCGTCACCGGCGCACGGGAACTCGCCATGCGGACGCAACACCGAATCGTGCACCAGATACTCGTCGTCGAATGTCTCGCCGTCGATCCAGGACCGCACCGGACGAGTACGGAGCCGATCGCCCAGGCCTGCCTCAGTCAGCCCGTACTCGCGCAGGAAACGGTCGAGATCCGGCCGAGGGCCGACCGCCGCCCAGGACGAATCCACCACCGCCCCATCCTCGCCCGGTCGAGCAACCCGGGTCCGCCGGGACATCACACGGCCAGGAGTAACGTGCCCGGCGTGAACGAGCTCGTCGAGCGGCACACCGTCCTCGCCGTCGTCGTCGGCTCCCGGGCGTACGGGCTGCACGAACCGGACTCCGACTACGACCGGCGCGGCGTGTACGTGGCCCCGACCCGAGCGTTCTGGCGGCTGGACAAGCCGCCCACCCACCTCGACGGGCCGGCGCCGGAGCAGTTCTCCTGGGAGTTCGAACGCTTCTGCGCCCTGGCGCTGCAGGGCAATCCGACCGTCCTGGAGGTGCTCTGGTCCCCGCTGGTCGAGACGCTGCGCGAAGACGGCGAGCAGTTGCTGGCCGCCCGGCAGGCGTTCCTGTCGACCCGGCTGGCCCAGACCTACGGCGGCTACGCCCGGGACCAGCTCGACCGGGTGGCGGCCCGCCGGGAACGTACCGGTGAGACCAACCACAAGCAGGCGATGCACATGATCCGGCTGCTGACCGCCGGTACGCATGTGCTGCGTACCGGGGAGATCCTGGTCGACGTGGGGCAGCTGCGGGGCCGGCTGCTCGCCCTCCGGCGCGGCGAGCTGCCGTGGGCGGTGGTCACCGCCTGGGCGGCGGACCTGCTGGCCGAGCTCGACGACGCGGCGGCCGGCACCGTACTGCCGGATCAACCTGACCGGGCCGCCGTGGACCGGCTGCTCGTCGCCGTCCGGAAAAGGAACCTGCGGTGACCGGCGCGCGGAGTCGTTGAAGTTTCGTGGAGAAACCTCGCGCCGGCATGTCGAGAACCCGGGAGCGGCTCCGTCCCAGGTGCGAACACGACCACAATGGGGCCGTACCTCACCAAGGAGACATGATGGCCAAGTACCTGCTGCTCAAGCACTACCGGGGCGCGCCGGCGGCGGTCAACGACGTACCGATGGACAAGTGGGAGCCGGCGGAGGTCACGGCTCACATCCAGTACATGAATGACTTCGCCGCCCGGCTGGAGGGCACCGGCGAGTTCGTCGATGGTCAGGCGCTCTCCCCGGAGGGCACCTTCGTCCGCTACGACGGCGAGGGCAGGCCACCGGTCACCGACGGCCCGTTCGCCGAGACCAAGGACCTGATCGCCGGCTGGATGGTGATTGACGTGGAGAACTACGAGCGCGCGATCGAGCTCGCCGGTGAACTGTCCGCGGCTCCCGGCTCGGGTGGCAAGCCGATCCACGAGTGGATCGAGGTGCGGCCGTTCTACGGCGAGCAGCCCACGGCCGCCGAGTGAACGAGTCCCTGCTGCGGGAGCTGGTGCCCGCGGTGACCGGCTTCCTCGTCCGTCGCGGAGCTGACTTCGCGGCGGCCGAGGACGCCGTGCAGGACGCCCTGGTCGAGGCGGTACGTGCGTGGCCGGACGACCCACCGCGCGATCCCAAGGGCTGGCTGGTGACGGTGGCCTGGCGCAGGTTCCTCGACGCCGTGCGCGCCGACACCTCCCGGCGGCGGCGGGAGGAACTGGCCGAAGCCGAACCCGTACCCGAGCAGGGCGCGACGGCAGCAGACGACACGTTGGCGCTGTACTTCCTGTGCGCGCATCCGGCCCTGCCCCCCGCCTCGGCGGTCGCGCTCACGCTACGCGCGGTCGGCGGCCTGACCACGCGGCAGATCGCGCAGGCATACCTGGTGCCGGAGGCGACCATGGCCCAGCGGATCAGCAGGGCCAAACGGACCGTCGCCGGCGTCCGGTTCGACCAGCCCGGTGACGTCGCCACCGTGCTTCGCGTGCTCTACCTGGTCTTCAACGAGGGCTACTCCGGCGACGTCGACCTCGCCGCCGAGGCGATCCGGCTCACCCGCCAGCTGGTGACCATGATCGACCACGAGGAGGTCGCCGGCCTGCTGGCGCTCATGCTGCTGCACCACGCCCGGCGTCCGGCACGGACCGGCCCCGACGGCCGGCTCGTGCCGCTCGCCGAGCAGGACCGCAGCCGGTGGGACAGCGGACTCATCGCTGAGGGCATCGACGTGCTCCAGACCGCCCTCACCCGCGACCGGCTGGGCGAGTTCCAGGCCCAGGCCGCCATCGCCGCGCTGCACGCCGACGCCCGGACCGTCGAGGAGACCGACTGGGTGCAGATCGTCGGGTGGTACGACGAACTGGTGCGCCGCACCGGCAGCCCGGTGGCCCGGCTCAACCGCGCCGTCGCGCTCGGCGAGGCCGACGGTGCGCGAGCTGGTCTGGCCGCCCTGGCGGACCTCGACCCGGCCCTGCCCCGGTACGCCGCCGTCGCGGCGCACCTGCACGAGCGCGACGGTGACCCGGTGACCGCAGCGCGGCTCTACGCCCAGGCTGCCCGGTCAGCGCCCAACCTGCCCGAGCGCGACCATCTCATGCGGCAGGCCGCCCGACTCAACACGCAGCTGCGAAGTTGACGATGATCCACGGTGGCTCCGACCTTCCGAACCGCCGCCGCAACTGGCAGAGTCTGCCCCGACATGACGATGCTCGACCTCTGCTACGACAGTCTTGACGGGCTTTCCGTCGGTGATGCCCTCGGCGCCCAGTTCTTCGTCCCCGGCACCAGCCTTGCCGCGTTGCTCGACGGGGATCCGCCGGCCGGGCCGTGGCCGTGGACCGACGACACCGAGATGGCCTGCTCGATCGTCGCCGAGCTGCGCGAGCGCGACGGCGTCGATCAGGACTGCCTGGCGGCCCGGTTCGCCGGGCACTTCGAGGCGTACCGTGGCTACGGTGCCGGCGCGGTGGTCCTGCTACGCCAGATCCGGCAGGGCGTTCCCTGGCGGGACGCGGCCGGTGCGGCGTTCGACGGCCAGGGGTCGATGGGCAACGGCGCCGCGATGCGGGTCGCCCCGCTCGGCGCGTTCCACGCTGGCGATAACCGTACCGCCGCGCTACAGGCCTGGCGCTCGGCGGAGGTCACCCACGCCCACCCGGAAGCCATCCTGGGCGCGGTCGCCGTCGCCGTCGCGGCGGCGGAAGCCGGCTGGTCCCGGCTGACCCGGTCCCGGCCCGAGCCTGCCGAGCTGCTCGACGTGGTGCTGGCCCACCTGATCGACGGCCGACTACACGCGGGGATCGTCCGGTCCAGACGGTTGCTGGCAGTCGGCGTCGCCGAGGCGGCGTACGAGCTGGGCAACGGCTCGCAGGTGCTGGCCTTCGACACCGTCCCGTTCGCACTGTGGGTCGCCGCGACCCGGCTCGACGACTACCCGGCGGCCATCCACGCCTGTGTCGAGGCCGGCGGCGACGTCGACACGACCGCGGCGATCGTCGGCGGCATCGTGGCCGCGTACACCGGATCCGGACCGGGCGGGATCCCGGCGCGGTGGCTGGCCCGCCGCGAACCGCTCCCCGACCGCGTACGCCGGTGACGGGCCTGCCTGTCACACGGCGAGCAGCGGATCCGGCCGCCACGGCGGTCAACGATCTCGTCCTCGTCACCGGCGAGGAGGGTGCCGGCAGATCGACGCGGCCAGGGGCCGGGTCCGTTGCCGCCGTCGCGTACAGGTTCGGGCCGTCGGCGTAGCGCTGTGGTGTACGGTCCCGTCGGGTCGAACGGGCTGATCCGGGCGGCCATGCGCACCGCAGTCGCTGGGAGGGCGTGTGTCGGGCCGGTTCGTGTACTGGATGAACGTGTCCGTGGATATGAAGATCGAGCACGCCCCGGGTGAGAACGGCGGCGGCGACTGGATGCGTATCGGGGAGTCGCTGCACCGGGAGTTCAACGCGCGGGCGCGGGCGCTGTCCCAGATGGTGCAGGGGCGGAAGGTCTACGAGATCATGGAGGCGTTCTGGCCGGGCGCGCGCGACGACGCGTCGCTGCCGGGTTTCCTGCGCGAGTACGGCGAAATCTGGACGTCGACCCCGAAGGTGCTGGTGTCGCGTACCCGCGTCGACGCCGGACACGACACCCGTATCGTCGGCCGCGACGGTGACGCCGTGGCGGCGCTCGCCGAGCTACGGGCGCGGGCCGACGGTGACATCGGCGTCGGTGGGGCCACCGTCGCCACCCAGTTGCTGCGGGCCGGCCTGCTCGACGAGGTGATGATGTTCGTCCACCCGGTGGTCCTCGGCACCGGCCGGGCTCTGTTCGACGACCAGGATGCCCCGGTCGAACTCGACCTGCTGGAGAACCGTGCCTTCGAGCAGGGCGTCACCCTGCACCGGTACGCCGTTCGAGGCGCCCGCCAACTGGCATGACCTGCGGATTTACTGTCACAGCAGGTCGGCGACACCTCCGTGCCGAAACTTGAATGATTCCAGAAAACGGCCTATCGTGGCCCGGTGACATCCGACCTCGAGGCGCAGTTGAGGGCGGCCTCGTTGCGGGTGACCCGGCCGAGGCTGGCGGTCCTCGCGGCGCTACACGACCGCCCGCACGTCGACACCGACACGGTGCTCGACCTGGTGCGCGCCGACCACCCGACCGTGTCCCATCAGGCGGTCTACGATGTGCTGCGGGTCCTCACCGACGCCGGGCTGGTGCGGCGCATCCAGCCGGCCGGCGCGACCGCCCGCTACGAGCGGCGGGTCGGGGACAACCACCACCATGTCGTCTGCCGCTCCTGCGGTGTGATCGCCGACGTCGACTGCGCCACCGGATCCGCCCCCTGTCTCACCGCCTCCGATGACCACGGGTTCATGGTCGACGAGGCGGAGGTCGTCTACTGGGGCACCTGCCCCGGCTGCACGACCGACAACGCCACTACGTTATCGACCAATCCGGAAGGGAACAGATGAGCGACATGCAGGACAACGCTCCCACCAGCGCCCAGGGTGTGGAAAAGATGTCGGCGGCCGGCTGCCCGGTCGCCCACGACTCGGTCACCTCGCACGGCAGCGAGAGCGAGAACCCGGCGATCGACTCACCGACTCCCAAAACGGGCGGTCGACCGCGTACCAACCGGGACTGGTGGCCCAACCAACTCGACCTGTCGGTGCTGCACGCCCACTCGCCCAAGGGCAACCCGCTGGGCGCGGACTTCAGCTACGCCAAGGAGTTCGCCAAGCTCGACGTCGAGGCCCTCAAGCAGGACATCGTCCAGGTGCTCACCACCTCGCAGGACTGGTGGCCGGCCGACTTCGGCCACTACGGCGGGCTGATGATCCGACTGAGCTGGCACGCCGCCGGCACGTACCGGATCGAGGACGGCCGGGGCGGCGCCGGCGACGGCGGGCAGCGCTTCGCCCCGCTGAACAGCTGGCCGGACAACGCCAACCTGGACAAGGCCCGGCGGTTGCTGTGGCCGGTCAAGGCCAAGTACGGCCAGAAGGTCTCCTGGGCCGATTTGCTGGTGCTGGCCGGCAACGTCGCCCTGGAGTCGATGGGCTTCAAGACCTTCGGCTTCGCCTTCGGCCGGGAGGACGTCTGGGAGCCGGAGGAGATCTTCTGGGGCCCGGAGGACACCTGGCTGGGTGACGCCCGCTACCTCTCCGAGAAGGAGATGTCGGCTGGAGTCGGCGCGACCGAGATGGGCCTGATCTACGTCAACCCGGAGGGCCCGCGCGGCAACGCGGACCCCCTCGCGGCGGCCCACTTCATCCGGGAGACGTTCGCCCGGATGGCGATGAACGACGAGGAGACCGTCGCCCTCATCGCCGGTGGCCACACCTTCGGCAAGACCCACGGGGCCGGTGACGCAGACGCTCACGTCGGCCCGGAACCGGAGGGCGCGCCGATTGAGGCGCAGGGCCTGGGCTGGCTGAGCACGCACGGCAGCGGCAAGGGCGGCGACACCATCACCAGCGGCTTGGAGGTCACCTGGACCGACAAGCCGACGCAGTGGAGCAACCGCTTCTTCGAGATCCTGTTCGGGTACGAGTGGGAGCTGACCACTAGCCCTGGTGGGGCCAAGCAGTGGGTGGCCAAGGACGCCGAGGCGATCATCCCGGACGCGCACGACCCGGCGAAGAAGCACAAGCCGACGATGCTCACCACCGACCTGTCGCTGCGCTTCGACCCGACGTACGAGCAGATCTCCCGCCGGTTCCTGGCCAACCCGGACGAGTTCGCACTGGCCTTCGCCAAGGCCTGGTACAAGCTGCTGCACCGCGACATGGGCCCGGTCAGCCGGTTCCTCGGTCCGTGGGTGCCCGAGGCCCAGCTGTGGCAGGACCCGGTGCCGGCCGTCGACCACGAACTGGTCAGCGACGCAGACGTGGCCGCGCTCAAGGCGAAGGTCCTCGATTCCGGGCTGAGCACCGCGCAGCTGGTCAGCACCGCCTGGGCGTCGGCGGCGAGCTTCCGCTCCACCGACAAGCGTGGCGGCGCCAACGGGGCCCGGATCCGGCTCGAGCCGCAGCGCAGCTGGGAGGTCAACCAGCCGGAGCAGCTGGCGACCGTGCTGAGCACCCTGGAGGGCATCCAACAGGAGTTCAACGCGGCCGGCGGCGCGCAGATCTCGCTCGCAGACCTGATCGTGCTGGCCGGCTCGGCCGCCGTCGAGAAGGCAGCGCACGACGCCGGGGTCAAGGTGACCGTGCCGTTCCACCCGGGCCGCACCGACGCCAGCCAGGAGCAGACCGACGTCGAGTCGTTCGCGGTGATGGAGCCGCGCGCCGACGGGTTCCGTAACTACCTGCGGCCGGGCGAGAAGACCCAACCGGAGGTCCTGCTGGTCGACCGGGCGTACATGCTCGACCTGTCCGCCCCGGAGATGACCGTGCTCATCGGTGGTCTGCGGGCGCTCGGGGCGAACGTCGGCGGCGCGCAGCACGGCGTGCTCACCGACCGGCCCGGCGTACTCACCAACGACTTCTTCACCAACCTGCTCTCCCCGGGCACCCGGTGGAAGGCGGCGGAGTCAGGCGAGCACATCTACGAGATCCGCGACCTTGCCACCGACGAGGTGAAGTGGACCGCGACCGCGGTCGACCTGATCTTCGGCTCGAACTCGCAGCTGCGCGCCCTCTCCGAGGTGTACGCCAGCAGCGACGCCGGCGAGAAGTTCGTCGCCGACTTCGTCGCCGCCTGGGTCAAGGTCATGGAGCTGGACCGGTTCGACCTGTCCTGAGCCGGCATTCGACAGACGTGGCCCCGCTGGCCGGTACCGGCCAGCGGGGCCACGTCGGGTTCCGGTCCCAGGTCAGCGGGGACACCACTGGTTGGCGTAGCCGTCGACGGCGCCGCAGGACCCGATGCCCTGCGGGTAGGTGAAGAAGTCGGTCGGGTCGTACTTGCGCTTGACCTCGACCAGCCGCGGGTAGTTCCCGCCGTAGTAGGCGTGTCGCCAGTCGGCCAGGTGGGGATCCGGGAAGTTCTGGTACGCCCCCGCCGGAGGGTAGCCGGCGAACACCTCGTCGAAAAATTCGGTCAGCCAGAGTTCGTTGGCGACGGCGACCTCCGGCGGATCGTCGTCTGCCCAGGTCGCCTCGGCGGCCATGATGAAGGTGACGTCGCGGTGCACGAACGCGGTGGCGTCCGGCTGTACCTCGTTCACCTGCCCACCCAGGCAGAACAACGCGATCCCGGCCCCGTCCGGGTTGCGGCTGCCCGGCCACCGGTGCAGGCCGTCGAGCACTGCCTGCAGTTGCCGCCGGTTCAACGACTCGGGCAGCGCCGCCGACTTGACCGCGAACTGCTGCGCCGGGGTGTTCGCCGACAGCAACACGCTCGCCTCGGCCGGCGACACCGCCCGGACGCCGTCCCGGTTGGCTTCACGTTCGGCCGGCGTCCCGACGCGCAGCACCGGCTCGAGGATCTCGGTCAGCTCGTCGACGGTGCCGTAGAACTGGCCGAGCGCGTCGGCGTACACCTGCTGCTCGCCGGCGGCCAGCGTGGTGCCGGCACCGATGCGGCAGTCCAGACGCCGATCGCCGCGGTAGGCGGTCGCGACGTCCTGCAAGGCCAGCATGGCCGGGGTGACGCTGGCCGCCGACCAGCGGAACCGAAAGAACGACACCAGACCCTGCAGCTGTACGTAGCGGAAGGTAAACGAGGTGTTGACGCCGAAGTTGTTGCCGGCGCCGCCCCGGCAGGCCCAGAACAGGTCCGGGTCGTTGGTCTCGTCGCAGGCCGTCACCGTGCCGTCGGCCAGCACCACCTCGGTCGATACCAGCCGGTCACAGGTCAGGCCGAACATCTTGTCGCTGAAGCCGATCCCGCCACCGAGCACCAGCCCGGCCACACCGACCGTCGGGCACCGTCCGGCGGGGACGAAGACACCCTGGTCACGCAGGAGCGGCAGCAGGTCGGCGTTGACCACGCCGGCCTGCACGGTGATGGTGCCGGCATCGTCGGTGACCTCGACCGACCCGTACCGCCGCGGCGGTGCCGGCCAACGGTTCGGCGTGACCTTGATCCCCCGCAGCCGGCTCATCACCATCAGCAGGCCGGTCGTGGTGGAGTAGCCGGCGTAGTTGTGGCCGAGGCTGGACCGGGGCACCAGCGGCATCCCGACATCATGTGCCCAGCTGACCGCCACCGCGACGTCGTCGGGTGTGCCGGGTGTCAGGATCGCGGCTGGTTGCACGTTGGCGTACCGGTGGTTGTACGGGATGCTGAGTGCCTCGTAGCTCGCCCCGCCGGGGCGGTACAGGGTGGCATCCGCCGACAGCTGCCCCTGCAGCTCCACCCACTGCCGGTCCGGCAGATCCCGCCACGGACGATCGTCCCGGCCAGCACCGGGCCCGATGTCCGGGTCCTGGGGCCTGACCTGCGTCGGTTGTTCGGCCGGGGTCCGGGTCGGCTCGTCGGCCGGCGTCGGTACGGCCGTGGCTGGTCGCCCGATCAGTCCGACCGCTGGGACCAGCCCGGCGACCGCGCCTGCCCGCAACGCCGTACGTCTGCTCACCATCGTCCGTGCTCCCCCGCTGGCACCGTCCGGATCAGCCGGTCGGTTCCGCCCCGGCCACCGCACCGACCTTGCCACTGGTCAGGCGCCGCTCAGGTCCCTCAGGCACACGTCACCCGTCCGGCGTACACCGGTTCTGGATCATCGTGTCGGCGCGGCGGGCTGAGGGTGGTGCACCCTAGCTGGCGCGATAGGGTGCACCACCTTCGACCCGCCGCGTGACACGACGTCCCCGACGGACGACGACGCGGCGTCAGGCGTCCTCGCGGAGCACGAGTACGCCGTACCGGTCCAGGCGCAGCGGCGCACCGGCGGTGACCCGTTCCCCGGTCAGCAGGTCGACCCCGGCGGCGCAGGCCGGCAGCTCGACCGGCTCCTCACCGTGGTTGAGCAGGAACCGGATCCGGGTGCCGTCCGGCGCGACCCGTACCGCCGACTCCAGGTCCGGCACGTGCGCGTACGGGCCGAGCAGTCCGTGCCGGTCCAGGATCCGGCGTACCACCCAGGTCACACCCGCCTGGTCGAGCCCGGCGGCGACGTACCACCCTTCACCGGCGCCGAACCGGTTGCGGGTGACCGCCGGGGTCCCGGCGTAGAAGTCTGCCTGGTATGTGCCGATCACCTCGGCGCCCTGTGGGATGACCAGCTCGAACAGCAGCGTGGCGGCGGAAACGACCGACCGGGCACCGTCGAGGGTCATGGTGACCGGGTTGACCACGTCGGCGTCCCGGGCGTCCCACTCGTCGATCCGGATCCCCATCAGTGGGGCCAGCGGCCCCGGCACATCGGCCAGGAACGCCTGATCGTTGTCGTCGACCCGCCCGGACAGGTACGTTGCCAGCACGGTGCCGCCCCGCTGGGCGACCCCCTCCAAACGGGCCGCGAGGTCGTCCTTGACCATGTGCAGTGCCGGCGCGAGCACCACGTCGTAGCCGGTCAGGTCGGCGGTGACCGGGACGACGTCGACGTCGATCCCGGCGTCCCACAGTGCCCGGTGATAGGCGAGCACCACCTGCTGGTAACGGACCAGCCGGGACGGGCCGTCGGAGATCTCCAGCGCCCACCAGCTCTCCCAGTCGAACAGCACCGCCACCCGGGCCGGGGTGCGGGCGCCGAGCGTTACGCCGCCGAGCCGCGCCAGCTCCGCACCCAGCTCGGCGACCTCGGTGAAGACCCGAGTGTCGGATCGGCCCGCGTGGCCGATGACCGCCCCGTGGTACTTCTCGCTGGCTCCCCGACCGGCGCGCATCTGGAAGAACAGCACCGCGTCGGCGCCGTGCGCCACCGCCTGCCAGCTCCACAGCCGCAGGACGCCGGGCCGTTTCAGCGGGTTGACATCGCGGCAGGCGGTGACGCTCGGGGTCTGCTCCATCAGCCAGAACGGGTGGCCGCCTTTCAACCCGCGGATCAGGTCGTGGGTGAGCGCCATCCGGGCCGCCGACCGGTCGTCGGGTGGGTAGTTGTCCCAGGAGGCGAAGTCAAGATGCTCGGCCCAGCGGTGGTAGTCGATCGGCCGGTACATGCCCATGAAGTTGGTGGTCACCGGAGTGTCCGGGCTGGACTCGCGGATCGCCGCCTTCTCGTCAACGAAGTTGGCCAGCATCGCGTCCGACATGAACCGCAGGTAGTCGAGGGTGATGCCCTGAAACGCGGTGTGGTCGGGCCCGCGCCAGTGTTCGGTCAAAGCCGACGGCGGCTCGATCTGCCCCCACTCGGTGAAGGTGTGCGACCAGAAGGTGGTGTACCAGGCGGCGTTGAGCGCGTCGAGGCTGCCGTACCGCTCGCGCAGCCAGAGCCGGAAGTTGGCGGCACACAGCTCGCAGTAGCAGGCGCCGCCGTACTCGTTGTTGACGTGCCAGGCGACCAGGCCAGGGGTACGCGCGTAACGTTGCGCGACGCGCCGGGCCAGCTCCGTGGCGAGTCGGCGGTACGTCGACGAGTTGGGGCAGGAGTTGTGCCGTTGGCCGAACCGGTGCCGGCGGCCGGAGAAGTCGACGCGGGTCACGTCGGGGTGGGCGCGGGCCATCCAGGCCGGATGCGCGCCGGTACCGGTGGCCAGGCAGATCTGCCGGCCCTCGACGACTGCCCGCTCGACGATGCGGTCCAGGGTGGAGAAGTCGTAGACGCCGGGACCGGGCTGGGTCAGGCCCCAGGTGAAGACGCCGACGGTGACGGTGTCGATCCGCGCCGCGTCGAACAGCCGGTAGTCGTCCTTCCAGACGTCCTCGGGCCACTGCTCCGGGTTGTAGTCCCCGCCGTACGGAATCTTCGCGACGTCGGGCAGCGTCACCTGGTGAACTCCTTCTCGATCGCCGTGATCATCGGTCGGCTGGTGCGCAGCAGCAGCAACGCCAGCACCGAGCCGGTCAGCGCCAGCACTGCCTCCGAGGTGTACGCGGTGATCCCGGCCGCCACGACCCCGAGCGCCAGCACACCGAGGGAGGTGCCGGGCGTACGGGTCAGGAAGTGCGCGGCGAGCCGGGCCACGTCGCGGGCGCGGAACGCGAACAGCGAGGTGATCACCAACGCGGTGCCGCCCCAGACAGTCGCCGCGACCGCAACGAGGACCAGCAACGCTGCCCACCAGCGCGGCACCCCGGCCGCGTCGAAGTAGGCCAGGTTGACCGCGACAAGGGTCAGCCCGGCCAGCAGCGGCAGCCAGATCCGCAGCACCCCGCCGAGGTTGGCCCGGTAGCCGCGCCGGAAGTCGACGGCCGGGGTCAGGTCGGTGATGTCGGGGCGGTGCCAGGCGACGGCGTACAAAGCGGCGGACAGCGCCGGGCCGACCGGGACGGCGCAGGCGGCGTAGAGCGGGATGTTGCTGGCGTCGCGGGCCAGCAGCAGCGCCGGCACCAGACCGGGCAGTACGCCGGCGAGCAGCAGCAGCTCGACGACGGTCAGCCGGTAGACGATCGCCGCGACCCGCGACAGCGGCCCGGTGCCGAACTGCCGTTGCGCGGCGGCGAGGTCGTTCACGATGAACCGTTTCCGCCGAGCAGTCGCCGGTCGTCGCACCACGGCGGGGTCTCGTCGACCACCTGGGTGATCTCAACCAGAGTGACCTCGTGCCGCGCCAGGGTCAGGTCGATGTCTACCCGGCCATCGACGACCGGCAGCGCGCGGTGACTGCGGGCCGGTTCGGCGGCGGTACGCAGCGCGTCGAGTTGCGCCGGCCGGGGTGATCGAGGGCGGCCGAGCTCGCACCAGGCCCGCCAGGCGTTGCCGGCTTCGTCGCTGACCGACGAGCGCAGCAGGAACGCCGAGCCGGCCGGTGCGGTGACCGGGACCGACAGCGAGACGACGTGCCGGTCCGGGGAGGCCGCGACGTCGGTGACGTCGACCGGCGCCCAGGCCAGCACGGTGACCCGGCCGGTGTCGTCGTCGCGGGTGACCAGGTGGTCGGTGCCCCGGGCGAGCACCTGACGGCCCATCCGGGCCATGAACGCGTACAGATGGTAGGTGGGTTTCCTGATCTGCCGGTGGGTGAGCAGACCGAAGCCGCCGTGGAAGATCGCGGTCGGAATCCCGACCTCCTCGAAGACGTCGCTGAACGTCCAGTAGGAGAACGAGTCGACCAGGTCGCCACCGGCCGCGACGACCGGGGCCAGGTACGCGGCGTGGAACGCGGTGTCGTGGATCGGGTTGTCCGGCCGGTAGGAGGAGTTGAACTCGGTGATGTGCACCGGCAGGTCGGCCAACGCGGTGCCGGCCAGGTTCCTGCGCGGGCTGGCGAACTGTTCCAGCAGGTGGTCCGCTGGCCGCAGGGTCTGGTGGGTACCGAACGGCACGTGCTGGGCTGGCCCCGAGGTGTACGCGTGCCGGCTGACGAAGTCGACCGGCACGTCGCGGTCGGTGACGAATTCGGCGAACGGTGCCAGCCACTCGTCGGCGCCGGGGGAGATCGCCGGTCCGCCGACCTGCAGGCTGGCGTCGACGTCCTTGACCGCGTGGGCGGCCAGTTCGTACAGCCGGTGGTAGGCGGCCCGGTCGGCGCCACGCCAGAAGGAGGTCAGGTTGGGTTCGTTCCACACCTCGATCGGCCAGTTCCGCACCTGCTCCAGGCCGTACCGGTCGACCAGGTTACGCACGGTGGCGCGGACCAAGTCGGCCCAACCGGATTCGGAGCGGGGCGGGGTGACGTTGCCCCGCCACCAAAAGACGGTCTGGTCACCAGAGGCCAGCTCGGTGGGCATGAAGCCAAGTTCGACGAAGGGCGCCAGGCCGAGTTCCAGGTACGCATCGACGACCTGGTCGGCGTACGTGAACGAGTACCGTACCTCCTCTCGGCCGGCATGGGTGTACGGTCGGTAGATGCCCGTGCCGTCGCTCAGCAGCCCGTGCCCACGGATGTACCGGAAGCCGATGTCCCGCTGAAGCAGGGAAAGCGAGTTCTGATAGTCACGGTGCAGTGCGAGGTCGAACCGCCCGGTACCGATACACGCACGCCAGGCCTCCGAGAGCGCTCTGGTGGGCTGGTCGGGTACGATGATCCGGCTCATACCGTCTCCTTTGTCGAGCGTCGGCGCAGGTGGCGCCGGTCGACGCCGGCCAGGGCAAGGTGGATTTCGGGCCGGCGCCGGCCGTTGCCAGCCGCGTTCCTGCCACGAACGCGACCGTACCCGGTAGGTCAGCCGTACTTCTCCTGGTAACGTTCGTACGCTCCATTGACCATGTCGATGTACTGCTGGGCGTTCTTAGCGTTCAGCTCCTCGACGTAGGTGTCCCACTCGGCGAGATCGCGCTGGCCGAGGATGAACTGCAGGGTCTGCTGCTGGACGTAGTCCTTCAGCGGGGTCTCCCACAGGGTGGCCTGTTCCCGTTCCTCCTCGCTGAACGGCCGCGGCGGGGACACCGGCAAGGTTTCCTTTTGCCCCTGTGCCTGCTGGAACTCCAGCTCCTCAGCGGAGAACGTCGACTGCAGCAGTTCGGTCTTGCCGCCGTACGCGAAGACCCCGTTACTGAAGCCGAAGTCCTTCTGCAGGTGCTTGCTGGCATCCGGGTTGATGCCGACGAAGTCGATGTCGGGGTCGAGCACCCACCCACCGTCGGCGTCCTTGGTGTAGGTGACCCCTTCGACGCCCCACTTGGCGAACTCCTGGCCCTCGTCGGAGTACCAGAGCCAGTCGATGAACTGCATCATCGCGACGAAGTTCTCACTCTGCCGTGCCTCAGTGGAGATCATGATGCCGTTCTCCAGCCGGGTGCCGGCCTTGACCGAACCGGCCGGACCGGACGGTACCGGGATCTTGGCGATCGTCGCGCTCGGGTTGCTCTTTGCCAACGCCGGCCGGTAGTCGTTGACCAGTGTTTGCGCGTTGGTGCTGATGACGAACGACTTGCCGTTGGCGAGCTTCTGGATCGCCCTGTCGTCGTCCTGGGTCGGGCTCTCCGGGTCGAGCAGGCCGTCCTCGACCAAGGAGTGCAAGTACTCCAGCATGGCCCGGTACCCTGGCATGCTTCCGGTAAAGACGAACTCCTCAGCGTCGCGGTCCCAGGTCGCGTTCTGGTAGCCCCAGCCAGCCGCGGTCTCGTAGGCTTGGGCGAGAATGCTAAGCAGCGAGCCGAGTGGCGTGGGGATGTTGAACCGGTCCGACAGCGGGTAGCTGTCCGGGTATGCCTGCTTCATCGCGGCCAGCATGTCGCGCACCTCGTCCCAGGTGGACGGGGTCTCCAGGCCGAGTTCGGCGAGGATGTCGGTGCGTATCGCGATGGTGTAGTCGGTCCACACGTCCTCGTGCAGGCCCGGCAGGACGTAGAAGTTGCCGTCCTCCTGCCGCAGCGAGTCGATGTCACCCTGCAGATTCCACTTGGCGACCTTGTCCTGGAAGTGCGGCATCAGGTCGAGATAGTCGCTGACCGGTAGGATGGCACCGCTGGAGACGAATGCTGACTCCTGACCGGGGTACGTCTTCGGGATGATCATAGGGGCATCACCGGCGCCGATCAGCAGACTGCGTTTTTGCTCGTAGTCACTGAGCGGCACCTCGACGGCGTCGATGGTCACCCCGGTGCGTTCGGTCAGCTCATCCCAGAACAACCAGTCCTTGTCGATCGGGTAGTTGGGGTGATTGTTGTAGAGCATCGAGAACGTCAGGGGCTCGGTTGCCTTGAACTGGTCACCGACGTCGTAGCTCTCCATCGCGCCGACCCTGTTGCCATCCAGGTTCTCTGGATCGGTGTCGTCGTCGCTGCCACAGGCGACGACACCGAACGAAAGCGCGAGAACACCGGCGGCGACCGCCGCAAAGCGGTGCCGGGATCGATGAATCATCGGGTTTCCTCTCGTGTGCGGAAGGCATTCACTTGAATGGGGCGGACCTGACCGCAGCGCTACCCCTTGACCGCACCGAGCATGATGCCGGTCACAAAGTAGCGCTGAATGAACGGGTAAACCATAACGATCGGCAGTACGGTGAGGATGATGGTCACGGCCTGAATGTTCGCGGCCGCCTGGGCGAGGTTGTCGCTGCTACTCCCGGCCGAGGTCGCGGTAGTTGCGCCAGCAATCAGGTTGCGCAGGTAGACGGTCACCGGGAAAAGCTCGGAGCGGTCCATGTAGAGAAACGCGGAAAACCAGGAATTCCAGAACGAGACCGAGTAAAATAGCACCATCGTCGCCATGATCGCCTTGGACAGTGGGATCACGATGCGCCAGAGGATGCCGTACGTGCTGAGACCGTCGACGGCGGCGGCCTCCTCCAGGTCGGTTGGCAGACTCTCAAAGAAGGCCTTCATCACCAGCAGATTGAACACACTGACGGCATTTGGCAGCACGATCGCCCAAATGCTGTTCTTGAGCCCAAGGCTGGTGATCAACACATAGTTTGGAATCAAACCACCGGAAAAGAACATGGTGAAGACCGCGATGCCGACCAGCATGCCGCGACCCTTGAGATCCTTCTTCGACAGCACATAGGCGTAGCAGGTGGTGAGCACGATCGAAATGACCGTGGCGGTGACCGTGTAGACGACGGTGTTACGGTAGTTGATCCAGAACATCGAGTCGGATATGACCAGCCGGTAGGTGTCCAAGTTGAACCCACGCGGGATGATGTTGACCTGGCCGGACCGGATGTAACCCTCGTCGCTGAGCGAACGGGCGATGATGTTGACGAACGGGTAGAGCGTAACGATCACGACGCCGGTGAGGATGATCCCGTTGGCCGCTTGGAAGATCCGGTAGCCCCGGGTGTCGTCGGGTCGGCGGGGCCGACGGCGGATCGAGTGCAACAGCTTGCGGGGGGAGTCGATGGTCACCACAGGCTCGTTCCTACTGCGCGACGGGCGATCAGGTTCGCCGACAGCACCAGGGTCAGCCCAATCAACGCCTCGAACAGGCCGATAGCGGCGGCGTAGCTGAAGTTGCTGGAGACAACACCCATCCGGTAGAGATACGTCGATATGACGTCGGCGGTCGGGTAGGTCAGCGGATTGTACAGCAACAGGATCTTCTCGAAGCCGACCGCCATGAAGGTACCGATGTTGAGGATCAACAAGGTGATCATGGTGGGTCGGATGCCGGGCAGCGTCACGTGCCAGGTCTGTCGCCACCGGTTCGCTCCGTCGATCCGGGCGGCCTCGTAGAGGTCCTCGTCGATCGTGGTGAGGGCGGCAAGGTAGAGGATCGTCCCCCAGCCGACCGTCTGCCACACCTCGGAGGAGACGTAGATGGTGCGGAACCAGCCCGGCTGCTGCAGGAACGGGATCGCGTCACCGCCGAACGCCCGGATCATCGAGTTGACCGTGCCGTCAACCGAAAGGATCTGCATCACCATCGCCGCGACGATCACGATCGACAGAAAGTGCGGCAGGTAGGACACCGACTGGACGAACCGCTTCATCCGGCGGGCGCGGACCTCGTTGAGCAGCAGGGCGAGCACGATCGGCAGCGGAAACACCACCACCAGAGTGAGCGTGCCGAGGATCAGGGTGTTGGTAAAGACCTGCCAGAACGTCGGATCGTCGAGAAACATCCGGACGTAGCGCAGGCCGACCCAATACTCACCGAAGATGCTGCCACCGGGCTGGAACCGGCGAAACGCGATGACGTTTCCCAGCATCGGCAGGTAGCGGAAGATCAAGAAGAACAACAGCGGCAGGACGACCAGCGAGTAGAGCTGCCAGTCGCGGCGCAGCGCCCGCCGCCAGGTACGTGACCGGGGCCGGCGTCGGCCGCGCCGCGGCAGGCCGTCGACCGGCGGCAAGGGCACCTGCGCCTGCGGCGACGCATCGACCGTGCTGGGGGTACTCATCCCAGTTGCCGCCCCTCACGTCCGGCCCGCCACCGGCCCCCTGCCGGCAGCAGGGAACGCCTCGCGGGACACAGCCCTCGAAACTTTCGGAAATATGTGCGTTACCTTGCGGGAAACCTAAACTCCCCGGCAAGGTGTGTCAAGGGTCACCGAACCAGGACTCCCAACTGCATAGCGCGCACTTGAAGCCGCACCGCCGCCGCCGCCGACCCGCGCACCACCACCCCTGCCACACGCTGACCCTGGCCTACTAGCAGGTTCAGCACCGAAAGTTCCGGTAACTGAACGTGAGATGTGGATGACAGAGATACCGTCGCCGCCCCAGCCGGGCCCCGTCGCTCCATCGACTCCCACAACCACCCCGGCCACCGATCCGCCAGCCCCGACAACCATCGCCAGCATCGCCGACGACGTCGGCGTGTCGATCACCACTGTATCCAAGGTTCTCAATGGTAGAACGGACGTGGCGCCACAGACCCGGGCCCGGGTGGAGGCCAGCCTGGCCCGGCACCAGTACCGCCGCCGGGCCCGGCGCCCGCCGATCCGCAACGACCAGATCGAGCTGGTCTTCCACGAGTTCGACTCGCTCTGGGCTATGGAGATCATCCAAGGAGTGGAGACCATCGCCAGCGCCGCCGGCATCGGCCTCAACCTGACTCAGCTGGGCGGCCGGCACAGCCCACCGGCGGAGTGGCTGGACAGCACGGTGGCCCGTCGTCCCCTCGGCGTTCTCTTCGTCCTGTGCCACCTCACCGAACGTCAACAGGAACTGCTCGCCCGCCAGCTCATCCCCTTCGTGGTGATCGACACCGACAGCGCCACGTCGGCGTCGGTGCCGACTGTCGGGTCCAACAACTGGAACGGCGGGCTCATCGCCACCCGGCACCTGCTGCAGCTCGGACACCGGCGGATCGCCATCATCTCCGGACCACGGGACGTGCTGTGCGCTCAGGCCCGTACCGCCGGATTCCGATCGGCACACGACGAAGCCGGCCTGCCAGTCGCGGCCGACCTCGTCAGGCACGGCGACTTCTATGTCGATGCCGGCTTCGCGCACGGGATGGCGCTGCTGGACCGCCCGGACCGGCCGTCCGCGATCTTCGCCGGATCGGACATGCAGGCGCTGGGCGTGCTGCGGGCCGCCCGCCAACTCGGCCTGGACGTCCCGCACGACCTGTCGGTGATCGGGTACGACAACGTGCCGGTCGCCGCCTGGACGGTACCCGCGCTGACCACCGTCAATCAGCCGCTGCGCGACATGGCCGGCACCGCCACGCAGATGCTGCTGGATCTGACCCGCGGTGCCGAGTTGTCGACCAGCCGCATCGACCTGGTCACCGAGTTGGTGATCCGGGAGAGCACCGCCCCGCCCTCGCCCGTCTGAACAACTGTCCACCGATTTTTGTCCACCTAGGAGATCTGATGCCCTCGGTTGATCTGCCGTTGCCGCAACTTCGGACGTACACCCCAGCTGTCGCCAAACCGGCCGACTTCGCGACGTTCTGGAAATCGACCCTGGACGACGCCGCCAGCCGCGAAGTGCTGATCAATGTCCGTCCGGAGCCGACCGACCTGCGTCTGCTGGACACCTGGCAGGTGACGCTGCGCGGTTTCGGCGGGGATCCGGTCAACGCCTGGTACACCCGCCCAGCCGGGGTACACACCCCACTGCCGGCGGTCGTCGAGTATCTCGGCTACGGGCGCGGCCGGGGCCTGCCGCACGAGCGGCTGACCTGGCCGGTCGCCGGTTACGCGCATCTGCTGATGGATGCCCGTGGTCAGGGCGACCAGTACGGCAACGGCGGGGACACGCCGGATCCGCACCCCGCCGCCGCCGGTGGCCCAGGGCCGGTGACCCGCGGGATACTCGAGCCCGACGGCTACTACTACCGGCGACTGATCACCGACGCGGTCCGCGCGGTGACCGCAGTGCGCGCGCTACCCGGCGTCGACCCGGCCCGGGTGATCGCGGCCGGCAACAGCCAGGGCGGCGGGCTCGCCCTGGCCGTCGCCGGCCTGGTCGACGACCTGGCCGCGCTGATCTGCAGCGCGCCGTTCGGCTGTCACTGGCAGCGGGCGATCGAGATCACTGACAACGAGCCGTACGGTGATGTGGCCCGGTATCTCGCCGTGCACCGCGACGCCGAGCCGGCGGTACGCCGGACTCTGTCCTACTTCGATGGAGTGTCATTCGCCCGGACCGCTGTGGCTCCAGCGCATTTCGGCATCGGGCTGCGCGACACCACCTGCCCACCGAGCACGGTGTTCGCCGCGTACAACCAGTACGGAGCCGAAAATGGACGCCCGCAGCCGCCAAGTCGGGAAATTCATCCGTATCCGTTCAACGGCCATGAAGGCGGCGAGGCGGAGCAGGTCCGCCGACAGTTGCGCTGGCTGCGCGAACTGTTCCACTCGGCTACCTGATCAGCTTACCCGGACGCGGCAGGTGCCACGACCGTACGACGGCCGTGGCACCTGCCGGTCGTCCCGTAAAGATGGGACCGCTACGGGTGGCTCAACTCGCGGTGCAGGACGGGGTCATCCCGGAGCCGCTGCCGGTGCCCTGGAAGCCGAACTCGGTCGACTGCCCGGCACCGACCCGGCCGTTGTAACTGACGTTGCGGAACTGAACCGCACCGCTGTTGCCACTGCGGTCGGTGTTCCATGCGTTGGTGATCGTGGCACCGCCGGGCAGGGTCATCCCGACGGTCCAGCCGGTGAGTCCGGCCGAGCCGGCGGTGACCCGGACGGTCGCCACGAAACCGCCGTTCCACTGGTTCAGCGAGACAGTGGCGGTGCAGCCACCAACCGGTGGCGGAGTGGTCGCCGGGGGCGGGGTGGTCGGCGGGGGCGGGGTGGTCGGCGGGGGCGGGGTGGTCGGCGGGGGCGGGGTGGTCGGCGGCGGCGGGGTGGTCGCCGGGGGCGGAGTGGTCGGGCTCGGGCTCGGTCCGATGCCGGGGTTCAGGCTTCCAGGTACGGAGAGCAGTGCCTCGTACCATTTGGTAGCCATCTTGCTGTAACCGGTGGCGTTCGGATGCACGCCGTCGGCCAGATCGGCCGTGGTGAGCGCTGGATACATGTCGACGAGGTGCACTCGACGGCCAGCGTTCGCCCGACTCTGCACGATCTGCGGAATCGCCGCGTTGTATGCGCTGACCTGGGCGGCTTTGAAGCTGACCGGTACGATGGTGGCCACGAACAGGTGGGCGTCCGGTGCGGTACTGGTGATCTTGTCGATCAGCGCGGCGAGCCGGTTCGGCGCGTTTGGCAGGTCCCGGTTCTGCAGGACGTCGTTGGTGCCGATGTGCAGCAGGATCGTCTGCGGGTCGGAGGCGTTCAACCAGTTGACGATGTTGGCGTCGATCTGGTCGATCCGCCAGCCCGAGTGGCCCTGGTGGTTCCGGTCCGGCAGGCTGGCCGGCCCGTTGGACTTGGATCCGACGAAGTCCACGGTGTACCCGCCGCTCTGGAACTTCTGCCACAGGTCGATGCGGTAGCCGCCGGGGATGTTGTAGCCGTCGGTGATCGAGTCCCCGAGCGGCATGATCCGCACCGCGGCCGACGGCTGGGCGTTGGCGCCGTTGCCGACCGCAAGCACGACGGCGACCAGCAATGCCGCCGCCAGCGCCGCCGTACATCGACGGATGGTCGAGGTCATGAACGAACTCCCTCCGAAAGACATTTACGTACATCAATCTATACGCCGGTCGGAGGACCAGGCCGGGACCCGCCGGAGCCCCGGCGGCGAACGGACAGCGGCCTGCGCCGAGCGGTACGGTGGCGCAGGCCGTGCAGTCAGTCGCTCAGGGCTTCGTCGAGGCTGGTCTCGGGTGGGCCGGGCAGCGCCGGATCCCGGCCCACCAGCACGTCGTACGCGGCCTTGACCGCGGCGAACCGCTCCCGGAACGCGCCCCAGCGCCAGGCGCGCTCGAAGCGGCGCACCGAATCGTCGCCGACGCCGACCGCGTCTACCCCGACCCGCCGGCAGACCGTGACCGCCCGCTCGATGTGGAAGCTCTGCGTCACCACGATTGCCCGCTCCACGCCGAAGACACGGTGCGCCCGCAGACACGAGTCGTAGGTGTCCAGTCCGGCATGGTCCTGCACGATCCGATCCGCCGGCACGCCCCGGTCGATCAGCCAACGCCGCATCGCGCCCGGCTCGTCGTAGTCCCACTCCCGGTGGTCGCCGGAGACCAGCACCGCCCGGACCAGGTCGGCTTCGACCAGCCGCCGGGCCACCTCCAGCCGACCGGCCAGGAACTCCGACGGCGTACCGTCCGGCCGGACCTGCGCCCCGAGGACCAAGGCGACCGGCGCGGCCGGCACGCTGGCCAGCTCGTAGACGTGCTCGGCCGCCGACGCCCGGACCCAGTATCCGCTGCCGGTGACCAGCAGCGCGACCGCGACCGCCGCAACGACGCAGAGGGTCAGTTTGCGGCGCAGCCACCGGGTTCGACGGGACGGATGAGCCAGGGCGTCGTCCATGCCGTAATTATGGTCGACGGGCACATCGCGCCCGGCTACTGGACACCGGCCGCGACAGGAAAGAGTGTGGAGCGCATGGTCATCGAGCTGGGCCTGGCCCGCCACCCCGAATCACCACCGTCGCCGCCGGCCGGCCGGCGGTGGTGGCGGTCGCCGCAGCGGACACGGCTGGCCGCCGGCCGGGCGCGTCCGCTCGCCGCCGTCGTCGGCCTGGCGCTGCTGGCCGGCCTGGCCGGCGCGGCCCCGCCGAGCGGCCCACTGCTCGTCCAGGTCGCCAGTCATCAGGTGAAGGCCCGCGACATCGTGCTCGCCGGGGACCGGCTGCTGGTCACCTCGGCCGCCGCGCAGGGCTCGGCGACCACCTGGCAGCTGTCCGCGTACGGCGTACCGGACGGCGCGCTGCAGTGGACGGTGCCGTTCGACGCGGCGAGTTGGCGGCTACGCCAGGTACGGCGGATCGGTGACGTGGTGCTGGTCGACCCGAGGTCCGGCCCTGGCACCGGGTCCACGGTGGTCCTGGACGCGCAGACCGGGCAGACCCGGTGGGTGGCACCGGACGGGCTGGTGCTGACCGACGACGGGCGTACCGCGTTGATTGACGAGCCGGACGACGCCGGCGCCACCTCGTCGACGCTGCGGGCGGTCGACGTGGCGACCGGCGACGAGCTGTGGCGGGCCGACCTGGCCGTGCCGACCGAGGTGCTGGCCGGGTCCGCCGGGCAGGCGCTGCTGGTCGGCACCGACGGCTGGGCGCAGGTACGCGACGGGCGCGACGGCACGGTGCTGCGTACCGCCGATCTGGGTGAGGTGTCCCGGCCGGACAGCATGGCCGGCGCGCTGCTGCTGCGCCAGTGGCGCGGCGGTGAGCTGGGGGTCACCGGCTTCGACCCGACGACGTTGCGGCAGCTGTGGCACCGGCCGGTGCGTTACGGACCGGGCCGGATCACCGGTTGCGGCGAGCTGATCTGCTTCCCGGACGACACCCGGATCGAGGCGGTCGACCCGCGGACCGGCCGCACGGTCTGGCGGGTGCCGGCCGACCTGGTGGTCGACTTCGGCAGCTACCTGGTGGCGTACAGCGTGTCGGCCGACGGCGGGTCCGGCGCCGCAGCAGACGGCGATGGTCGTGGATATCCCGCGGCGGCGGCGGCGGACGCCAGCGCCGACGCGGGTTCGGGCAGCGGGCGGATCATCGACCCGGGGACCGGGCGGACCCTGCTGCCGTTGAGCGCCTGGGAGACCGAGTTGGAGGGGCGCGGCGACGCCACGTTCGTCGGCTACCGGCAGCCGACCGAGACCGGACCGGCCTGGCTCGCGGTGCTGTCGCCGGCCGGCCCGGAGACGGTGCGCATGATCGGTAGCGTTCCCGGACCGGTCGGCGGCTGTGTCGGCGACCGCGGCACGATCGTCTGCCGGCTGGGTGCCGACGCAATCAGCATCTGGCACTACGAGTTCTGACCCGACCCGACCCGGCTCGGTCGGGCCGGGCCGGGCCGGATGGTCGTTCAGGAAGCGGCGTCGACCTTGTCGGCGGCTTCGGCGAGTGCGGCGACGTACTCGTCGAGGCCCCAGGTGACCGACAACGCGGTGGGCGGCGACACCGAGGCGATGAACTCGGCACCGACCAGTGAGGCGACCGCCCCGGACTGGATCTGCGGCATGGTCTGCGCGGCCTGCGAGGACAGGAACGCGTCCTGTTCCTCCTGGCTGGTGGCGAATGACACCAGCACATCCGAGGTGAGCTGGTCGAGCTGCTCGTAGCTCATGGTGAAGTAGAATGTCGACTCGTCGGTGCCGAGGTCGTTGACGCTGGGCGCGCCGGTCATCCCAAGGTCGAGGGCGAACTCGACCCGCGGGTCGGCCTCCTTGTAGACGTAGAAGGTGCCGGCGGAGTCCCAGACCATGGCGACGCTCTTGCCGGCCAACTGCGGGTTCTCCGCAGCTTTGGCGGCGATCTGCGCGTCGATGTCGTCCAGCAGCGTCTGCGCCTCGTCGCTCTTGCCGAGCGCGGTGCCCACGGTGGTGATCAGGTCACGCCACGGGGTGGCCCACGCCTCACCCGGGTAGGCGACCGTCGGCGCGATCTGGCTGAGCAGGTCGTACTGTTCCTGATCGATACCGGAGTAGACGGCGAGGATCAGGTCCGGGTCGGCGGCGGCGATCTCGTCGAAGGGCGGCTCCTGGGCGTCCGGCAGTACGGCGGGCACCTCGGCGCCGGTCTCGTCGAGCTTCTCGGCGATCCACGGCAGTACGCCGTTGGCGTCACCGCCGTAGCTCTGGAACGGGATGGCCACCGGCACCACGTCGAGCGCGATAGCGGCGTCGGCGCTGCCCCAGCCCCAGGCGACCACCCGGGTCGGGGTGTCTTCGATGGTGGTCTCGCCGAGGGCGTGCTCGATGGTCACTGGGAAGCCGGCCGAGCTGCCACCACCGGTCGCTGCGTCGTCGGTGCTGGAATCGTCACCGGAACCGCACGCGGCCAGGCCGATGGTGAGGGCGAGTGGGGTGGCGAAAAGGACGCGGCTGAGTCTTTTGCTGATCACTGTCTCTCCTACGAGCGCGGGTCGTCCGCGAAGGTCAGCACATGCAACCACGGTTTAGTTAGGTTTGGCTAGCCTATGTAATTCTGGTTACCGAGCCGTGATTCCGGCCAGCGGTGGCGAGCAACCACAGCAGGTACGGCCCGCCGATCACCGCGGTGACGATGCCGACCGGGGTCTTGATGTTGCCGGGCAGCAGGTGCTGGGCGACCAGGTCCGCCCCGGTCACCACGAGTACGCCGATCAGGGCCGCCGGTAGCAGCACCGGGGCCCCGGAGCGCATCATCCGCCGGGCGATCGGCATGGCGACGAACGCCACGAACGCGATCGGCCCGGTCACTGCGGTCGCCACCGCGGCGAGGGCCACCGCGATCGCCAGCAGACTGATCCGGCTGCGTTCCAGCCGCACCCCCAGGCCGGTCGCGGTGTCGTCGCCGAACTGCAGCAGCCCGAGTGCCGGACGCAACGCCAGCAGCACCGGGGTCAACACGCCGAGCAGCGTCGC
Source organism: Micromonospora sp. LOL_013 (assembly GCF_048060315.1). NCBI lineage: Bacteria > Bacillati > Actinomycetota > Actinomycetes > Micromonosporales > Micromonosporaceae > Micromonospora > Micromonospora sp. LOL_013. The sequence goes on along the minus strand of NZ_JBHMIQ010000015.1, from coordinate 69,331 downwards.
CAGGACGGCGATCTCCGGCCAGCGGGCGCTGCCCAGGCTGCCGACCATCCACGACAACGCCGTCTGCGCCTCGCGCACCTCTCCCCGGGTCAGCAGGTAGCCGAGGACACCGTGCGCCATGAACGCGGCGGCGATGCCGACCAGCACGAAGCGGTACCCGGTCAGCCCGTCTCGCCAGGAGAGCAGGTACACGGCGGTCGCCGTTCCGGCCGCGCCGACGAACGCGGCGACCGACACGCCGAGGCTGCCGGCACCGAGCGTGACTAGTGCGAACACTGCGGCGGCGCTGGCCCCGCCGGTGACGCCGATGATGTCCGGGCTGGCCAGCGGGTTGCGCAACAGGGTCTGGAAGATGCCGCCGGCCAGGCCGAACGCGGCGCCGGCCAAAATCCCGGCGACCAGTCGGGGCAGCCGCAGACTGAGGATGATGAAGTCGTCGCGGCCGCTGCCCTGCCCGATCAAGGTGCGGAGCACCCCGTCCAACGAGATCTGGTAGGCGCCGAGACTGAGGCTGAGCAGGGCAAAGATCGCGACGACCCCGGCCAACCCGGCCAGCACGACGGTGGCCCGGCGGCGGCGGCGACGCCGCAACCGGCTCAGCGTGGGAAGCCCGAGATCGGCGGTACGGTCGGCGGCGTACCGGTCGGCGTTGCTCCGGTCGGGATCGCGGGTATCGGTGCCGGTCATACGCTGGCCAATCGAGAGCGGCGGACCAGGGCGATCAGCACCGGTGCGCCGAGGAACGCCACGACCAGGCCGGCCTCGACCTCGCCGGGCGGCGCGATCAGCCGACCGAGCACGTCGGACGCGACCAGCAGGGCGGCACCGAGCACCGCGCTGTAGGCGAGAATCCACCGGTAGTCCGGCCCGGTCACCCAACGGGCGGCGTGCGGCACGACCAGCCCGACGAAGACGATCGGTCCGGTGAGCGCCGTCGCCGAGCCGCAGAGCAGCACGGTCGCGGTCATGATGACCGCCCGGTCCCGAACCACGTGCTGGCCGAGCCCGTGGGCGACGTCGTCGCCGAGGCTGAGCGCGTTGAGCACCCGGCCGGAGACCAGCGCCAGCAGGGTGCCGACTGCGATGAACAGCAGCACCGTACGGGCGGTGTCGAGGTCCCGCCCGACCAGCGAGCCGACCTGCCAGAACCGGTAGCGTTCCAGGGTCTGCAGGTTGGTCAGCAGCACCAGGGTGATCAGCGAGGTGAGCACGGCGGTGAGCGCCGAGCCGGCGATGGCGAGTTTCACCGGGGTCGCGCCGTCGCCGCCCATCGACCCGATGCCGTAGACGAGCAGCGCGGCGAGGGTCGCCCCGCCGAACGCAAACCAGATGTAGCCGGCGGTGGTGCCGATGCCGAGCCAGGTGATCGCGACGACGACGGCAAGTGACGCGCCAGCATTGATGCCGAGCAGGCCGGGGTCGGCGATCGGGTTTCGGGTCAATCCCTGCATGAGCCCGCCGGACAAGCCGAGCGCGAGACCGGCGAGCAGCCCGATCACGGTCCGGGGCAGCCGCAGGTCCCAGATGACGACGTGGTCGTTGACCGCCGGGTCGCGGTCGACCAGCGCCTCGACCACCACCGGCAGCGCGATGTCACGGGATCCGAGGGCGAGGCTGGCGAAGACGGTCAGGGCCAGCAGCAGTACGGCGACGAGCAGCCCACCAAGCCGCCGACCTATCGTGAACGTCCGACCACCCTGGGTCACATTTCGTCCGGCACGCTCACCCCGACCGGCCCGGAGTGAGGTAAGCATCGCCTAAGTATGCAGGGAAAGCTCCACCGGCTCATCGGCGGGCAGGTCCACCACCCTCGCACCGTACGGGCTGCGGACCGTCACCTGTTGGCTGACCGCCGAGCGGAGCCGGACCCCTAGCGTCGTGGCGTCCCAGGTCAGCTCCTCGACAGTGACCCGGCCCCGGCAGGTCACCCCGCGCAGCGTGCCGCCGGGCAGCTCGCCCGGCCACGCCGGCAGCAGGTGCAGCGACCCCGGGCACGAATCGACCAGCATCTCGATCAGGACGCCAGGCAACGTGTGCACGGCGTCGGCGTTGTAGGTCTGCAGACCCGGGTTGTGGGCGCTCATCAACGACCGGAAGAACATGTCCGCGCAGAGAATGTTCCGCAGGTTGGCGACGGCCAGGTCGGCGTCGCGCAACCGGGCGGCGACCAACGCCCGGTGCAGGCTGCCGTGGGCGGACAGGTTCTCGTCGCCGCGCACCGCCAAGGCCCGGCGGGCCGCGCGGGCCAGTTCCGGGGTGCGGTCCAGGGTGATCTCGCGCAGCGGCCAGACCGGGTAGAGGTGGCTGATATGCCGGTGGTCGTCATCGGCGCGGTAACCGGGCCAGGCCCACTCGGCCAGCGCGCCCCGCTCGTCCACCAGATACCCGGGCAACCGCGCAATCAGGTCGGCCCACCGGGACGTACCGGTCAAGCCGCCCGCGACCCGCATCGCATGGCGGGCGACGGCGATGTCCATGGTGGCGTTCACCGCCAGGTAGACCGGCTCGCCCTGCTCGTCCAGCGGACCGGTCTCGGCGGAGAACGACGGCACGATGACGTACCGGCCGTCGTCGCCTACCCGGGTCAGAAAATCCTCGAAGAACTCGGCCGCCTCAACCAGCCAGCCGGCCACCTCCCCCAACGGCTCCCCGGTGACCAGGTGGTGCTCCCAGAGCGGGTACAGCAGCCAGTGCGCGCCGGGCAGCCAGGCCGGCCAGGGCCACTCGTCACAGAAGTGGAACAGATGCCCGTGCTCGCCGTCGGTACGCCCCGGCGCGAGCAGGCCACGGCCGCCGTACACCGATCGCGCGTTGCGTCGCCAGTGGTCGACCTGGCCGGCGACCAACCGTCGGTGCGCTGCGGTCACCTCCGGCAACGCGCCGATGTTCGCCCCGGCCAACTGCAGGTTCAGGTTGGCGTCGGTGGTGAAGTCGCCAGCCCAGGCCGCGTCCCAGGAACCTAGCCAGAGCCCGGTCAGCCGGGGTGGCAGCACCCCGCTGGAGCTGATCAGCAGGTATCGGCCGGCGTGGAACAACCGTTCCAGCAGCGTGGGGAGCAGCCGCTCGTCGGCGACGCGCTGGGCGTCGAGCAGCTCACCGATCGGACGATGCCGGTCGGCCTCGTCGATCCGCAACCGCAGCTCGACCCGCTGGTACATCGGCCGGTGCAGGGCGACGTGCCGGGCCAGCAGCCGCTGGTAGTCGGCGTCCGGCTGCTGACCGGCCAGCCCGGCGAGTCGCGCGTGCAGCGCCTCGGTGCCCCAGCCGGGCGCGTCGTAGCGGTCGAGCGCGGTCAGCACCAGCGCGTCCCCGCCAATCAGGATCCGGTCGCCGGCGATCTCGGTATCGCCGGTCACCAGGGCCAGTCCTTCGAAGCCGTACGCCCCGAGGCCGGCCGGATAGCTGCCCCGGACCCGCAGGAACGCGTGCCCGTCGCGCCGGTAGGCGGTGATGTCGTAGGTGACGTCGGCCGGCCGGCCGGGCAGGTCGCCGGTCGCGCCGAGCAGGCATGGGCCGGCATCCAGCCGGACCACGGCGACCCGGTCCGCGCGGGAGACGAAGGCTTGCCGGGTGCGGTCGCCGGCCCACCGCACGGTGATCTCGCCGGTGGTGAAGTCCGTGGTACGCAGGTAGTCGGCGGGCAGCGGCGCCGGTTCGCCGACCCGACCAACCGGCGCGTCGACGGTCAGCGCGTAGCCGGGGTGGAACGACTGGGTCCACTCCAGCTGCCGGCCGTCGGCGAGCAGCCGGCCGGCCTCGGCCCGTCGGCCGGCCAGGACAAGGTCCCGGATCTGCTCGATGGCCCCGGCCAGCTCCGGTGGCCGCAGGTCGCGGGTGCCGTTGGGTAGCACGAACCGGTGATGGTCGACCACGATCCGCTCGGCGGTTGGATCGCCGTGCACCATCAGCCCGTACTCGCCGTTGCCGGTGAGGAAGGCGTCTTCCCAGCGCGCCGCGGGCGCCGTGTCGTCGATCCGGTGCATTTGATCGACCTTAGTCAAGGTCTTCAGCCGTACGCGAGGGTCAGCTTCGCGTACAGGTCCTCCAGCACGAACCGGGAGTCTATGCGGTGATAGACCCGGATTGTCCGCGAGTGATCCTGCCGTTGCTGATAACTCAGATCGGGCAGGACGATCGGCGCCGGAACCTGACGGTGATCCATCCAGTGCTCGTCCAGCAGCACCCCGACGGCGGGGGAGTCGCCGAGGACCCACGACTCCCCCGCCGGCCAGTTCGCATTGTCACCCATCGCGTCGTTGAGTTCGACGAGTTGCCGGAACAGGTACGCACCGACCGGCCCACGCGGCGCCACCCGGACCGCGAGTTCGCTGAGACCGACCCGCATCATGCCGTACGCCGCGTTGGGGATCTGCCACAGCTCCACCTCGGAGTCGAACACCTCGTTGGCGGCGTCGACGTCGTTGCCCAGGTTGAACTCGGCACCACCGTCCGGGTACGGGCCACCGCCGATCCAGACGGCGGTCAACCGCCCGGCGATCCTCGGCTCGACCCGCAGCGCGGCGGCGAGATCGGTCAGCGGCCCGAGAAAGGCCACGAACAGCGGCAGTGGATCGTCGCGCATGGCTTCGGCGACGATCAGGTCGACCCCGGGTGCTCCGCCGACCGCGTCCCGCAGCGGACGGCTGACCCCAGCGGTTACCGGCGGCGGAGCCGGCAGTCGCATCAGCTCCAGCAGGTGGTGGATCTCGGCGACGCTGGCGGCAGCGGTGTCCAGGCCGTTTCGGACGCCGAAGTGCGCGCCGACCAGCCCGCGCATGTCGAACCGGGGGGTGAGCAGTGCGTGCACGATCGCGTACTGGTCGTCGGCCTCATTGCGCGCGTCGCTGTCGACCACCAGCCGGATCCGCTTGGACCGCGGCACGGTGAGTGGATGTCGCCGAGAGTCCATCTGGACATAGTGTCAGCCGGCGGCCCAGACCGTAACCCGGTCGGGGCAGCCGTTGTGGACGGAACGGGGCAGAGGAGATCAGGTGCGTTCGAGGCGAAGTCAGCCGCTACGAGGCTTGGGGCTGGGGGCGGCGCTGACGACGGCACCGACGGAGTGTGCGGTCAGGTCGGGCTGACCACGGCCGTACCAGACCAGCGTGATCAACCACGAGATCGGCCACTTCCTGGGCTTCGATCACATGGGCTGTGCCGGCCCGGGGCAGTTGGCTCCGGTGATGGGCCTGCAGACCACTGATCTGGACGGTTGCCGGCCCAACCCGTACCCGTTCGACGAGGAGGGCCGGTTCGTCAGCAGCCCATGGCAGCCGTCCTGACCGTCACGTGTCCCGGCCGTCACCGGCCGCCGACCCGCAGCGGCTCGGCCCGGTCGGTTGGCCGGTGCGGCTCACGCAGCTCGGTACGGGCCAGCGCGGGCAGGCCGTGCCGGCGGCGGGCAGCCATCCAGCCGAGTGACCCGGCGACAACGACGGCGGCGAGGGCAATCAGCAGCGGAATGTCCGGCACGCCGAGCAATTTCATCGCACTGGCCAGCAGGACCAGGGTCAACGCCCGACGGACCAGGCCGCCGGGTGCCCGCGACGACAGCTGTGCGCCGAGCCACGCTCCGGGTACCGCCCCGAGCAGCAGCGAGGTGGTCAGGTCGAGGCGGAAGTCGCCGAACAGCAGGTGCCCGACGGCGGCCGCGATCACCAGCGGCACCGCCTGCACCAGGTCGGTGCCGACCAGGAAGGCGGGCCGCAGCAGCGGGTAGAGCATCAGCAACGCGATGATGATCAGCGAACCGGAGCCGACGCTGGTCATCCCGACGATCAGACCGCCGACGGCACCGATCAGCACGGTCGGCAGCGGCCGGGCCCGCAGCGGCGGCTCGGCCGGCGCGGTGTCGCTGCCGGGCAGGCCGGCGGTGCCGGTCCGGCGGCGGGCGGCGTGCTCGGCCATCCGGGTGTAGGTGCGGAAGACCAGGCCGGCGGCGGCCAGCACCAGCGCCACCCCGAGCGCCACCTTGATGCCCTGCTGCAGTCGCTCGCCGTCGCCGAGTGAGCGCAGCAGCAGGACGCCGGCGAACGCGCTCGGCACGCTGCCCAGGCAGAGCCAGCCGACCAGCGACCAGTGCACGGTCCGCCGCCGGATGTGCACCAGCCCGCCGACCGGTTTCATCACCGCGCTGACCACCAGGTCGCTGGAGACGGCGGCGAGCGGCGGTACGCCGAAGAAGATCACCAGCATCGGGGTCATCAGCGCCCCGCCGCCCATGCCGGTCAGCCCGACGATGATTCCGATGCCGCAACCGGCCAGCACCAATACCCAGTCCACCCTGTCGAGGGTGCCGGACCGGACCGGCAATGTCTAGCATGTCGATCGGATTTACCAGGTCGATAGGTGAACCGGATCCGGGCAGTTCGCGGTCAGCGGCCGGCCGGCAGCGCGTTCGCGGCCACCACCCGCCGGTACCAGTGCGCGCTCTCCTTCCAGGTGCGCCGCATCGTCTGCCGGTCGACGTGCACGATGCCGAACGTCTTGCCGTACCCGTGCGCCCACTCGAAGTTGTCCATCAGCGACCACACGAAGTACCCGCGCACGTCGGCGCCGCCGTCGATCGCCTCGGCCACCGCGGTCAGGTGCCGGTGCAGGTAGTCGACCCGGCGCGGGTCACGGACCCGGCCGTCGTCGTCGAGCACGTCGTCGAACGCCGCCCCGTTCTCGGTGATCATCATCGGCAGCCCCGGGTAGTCGCGGTGCAGCCGCAGCAGCAGCTCGGTCAGCCCGGTCTCGTCGATGTTCCAGCCCATCTGGGTGTACGGGCCGGGCTGGGTGACGAACTCGACATCGGTGACGCCGATCCACGGCGAGGCCGCCCCGTCGGCGTGCCCGTCGGCGGTCGACCGCGGCGACACCCCGTCCCACTGGCGGACCAGCACCGGGTTGTAGTAGTTCACCCCGAGCAGGTCCAGCGGGGCGTGCGCGGCCGCCTCGTCGCCGTCGCGCACGAACGACCAGTCGGTCACCGCGGCGGTGTCGTCGATCAGGTCCCGTGGGTACGCCCCGCCCAGCATCGGCCCGAGGAAAGCCCGGTTGGCCAGCGCGTCGATCCGGCGGACCGCCTCGGCGTCGCCGGGCGACTCACCCCGCACGTGGTGCAGGTTCAACGTCACGCTCACCCGGGCCGCCGGGTCGATGCTCGCCCGCAGCGCGCGTACCGCCAGACCGTGCCCGAGGTTGAGGTGGTGCACGGCGGCGAGCGCGGCGGCCGGCTCGGTACGCGCCGGGGCGTGCACCCCGGAGCCGTAGCCCAGGTACGCCGAGCACCACGGCTCGTTGAGGGTGATCCAGGTGTGCACCCGGTCGCCGAACACCTCCCCCATCCGGCCGGCGTAGTCGGCGAACCGCTCGGCGGTGTCCCGGTGCGGCCAGCCGCCGGCGTCCTCCAGCTCCTGCGGCAGGTCCCAGTGGTAGAGGGTGGCGACCGGTGCGATCCCCCGGGCCCGCAGCCCGTCGACCAGCGCCGAGTAGAAGTCCACGCCCCGCTGGTTGAGCTGGCTGCCGCCGCCCGGCAGCACCCGGGACCAGGAGATCGAGAACCGGTAGGCGCCGACGCCGAGCTCGGCGAGGATGTCGAGGTCCTCCTCCAGTCGGTGGTAGTGGTCGCAGGCCACGTCACCGGTGTCGCCGTTGGTGACCAGACCGGGGGTGTGCGCGAAGGTGTCCCAGATGGAGGGCGTCCGGCCGTCTACCGCAGCGGCCCCCTCGACCTGGTACGACGCGGTCGCCGTACCCCAGAGGAAGTTGCCGGGGAAGACCGGGCCGGACGGTGATGATACGGGCATGTCGGGATTCTCCTTACGCGCTGAGCACGATCTCGATCTGGCTGGTGCCCGGGTCGGCGGTGACCCGGACGCCCGCCTCGGTGGCCTCCGGGGCAGGGCCCGTACCGGACACCCACGTCGGCTACGCCGCACGATCAACAGGCTCCAGCATGCCTGCTGGTCGCCGATTCGATGCGGCCGGACCCGGCGATGGACCCGGCCGGCCGGTGAGCGCCGCAGCTAGTGGCCACCGGTAGCCTGGGCTGACCCGACACCTTTGCTTATATAAGTCATCACGGATAGGTTCGACCGGTGCACGCGTTCGACGTCCTCGGCGACCCGGTCCGCCGCCGGATCCTGGAGCTACTCGCCGACGGCGAGCGCTCCGCCGGTGACCTCGGCGCGGTCGTCCAGGCCGAGTTCGGCATCTCCCAGCCGGCGGTGTCGCAGCATCTGCGGGTGCTGCGGGACAACGGATTCACCACCGTACGCGCCGTCGGCACCCGACGGCTGTATGCCGTGGATGTCGCACCGCTGCGGGAGATCGACGAATGGATCGGCCGCTACCGGCACTTCTGGGCTCAGCGGCTCGACGCCCTCGCCACCGAGCTGGTCCGGGGGCGCCGGGATCAGCGCCGAGAACCACAGCAGAACGGCACCGACGCCGACCATCGGCGGTAAATCACCCCGAACTTGGGTACGCCTTGCGCCGTGACCTTCGGAGCCTGGCTGGCGCACGTGCGAGGCGGTCGGCTGCTGCACCCGCGCGGCTGCTCGTTCACCGGCGCGGTCCAGCTCTGGGGACCACTCGCCGAATGGTTCCTGCCGGCGGGGCGCTGGCCGGCCGTCATCCGCTTCTCCCGGGGCACCCCGACCCCGCCCGGCTGGCCGGACATTCTCGGCCTTGCGGTCCGCGTCCACGCCCCGGACCGCCCGGTCGACCTGCTGGTGTCCAGTGCCGGCCGAGCACCGGTACTGCGTCACCTGCCACTACTCCGGCGCGATTTCGCCACCACGTACGGCAGCATCCTGTCATTGCGGCACGGTCGGCACCGGATCTACCTGGCCGTGTCTCCGGCCACCCCGGGCCGCCTCGGCGGCGCGGTCGAGCAGCTAGCCGATGCCGCCGCCCGTCGCCCGATCGTGCTGCGGCTGGCGGCGGCCACCGGCACCGGCCACTGGCGGACGTTCGGTCGGATCGACGTCGGCGAGCCACTGCCGTCCGCTGTCGACGCCGCGCTCGCCTTCGATCCGACCGGTCACCCTCCGCTGCGGCTGCGTACCGGCGGGCTGATCCAACGGCTCCGTACGGTCACCTATGCCGCCTCCCGGCGCGCCCGGGGCGCCCGCACCGACGACAATCCGATTGCCGCCACCGGTCAGCGGCCTTTAGCGTGAACGGCACCGTGACGACCGAGGAGCCACCGATGCGAGCGCTGGCGAGATTCGCCACCACCCGACGCGGCTGAGCCGCGCCCACCAGCAGTCCCGCTGACCCTCGCCGATCCTTCTGACGATCCACGCTGGTCTTCCCCGGTACCGCAGCCGGCACCGGGTCACCGTCACGCTCCCCGTACCGAACCCAGGAGTTTCCATGAGTCATACGCTGCTGCCCGGCACCCGGGCCCCGGTCAAGGTCTGGACCGATCCGGCAACCATCGAGCCGCAGGCCAGCCAGCAGCTGCGCAACATCGGCACGCTGCCGTGGGTGCACGGCGTCGCGGTGATGCCCGACGTGCACTACGGCAAGGGCGCCACCGTCGGCTCGGTGATCGCGATGCGCCAGGCGCTGGCCCCAGCCGCCGTCGGCGTCGACATCGGCTGCGGCATGTCCGCGGTGCGGACCAGCCTGACCGACGCGCAGCTGCCGGACGACCTGGGCGCGCTGCGTACCGCGATCGAGGCCGCGGTCCCGGTCGGCTTCCAGGCCCGCGACACCCCGGTCGACCCGCGCCGGGTGCACGGCCTGCCCACCGCCGGCTGGGACCGGTTCTGGTCCGGCTTTGCCGACCTGCATCCCGGGGTCGCCGCGCTGGAGTCCCGGGCGCAGCGTCAGCTCGGCACCCTCGGCGGTGGCAACCACTTCATCGAGGTCTGCGTCGAGCAGGGCGGTCCGGACGCCGGCCGGGTCTGGCTAATGCTGCACTCCGGCTCCCGCAACATCGGCAAGGAGCTGGCCGAGCGACACATCGCGGCGGCCCGGAAGCTGCCGCACAACGCCGGCCTGCCCGACCGCGACCTGGCGGTCTTCCTCGCCGACACGGCGGAGATGGCGGCGTACCGGCGGGACCTGGCCTGGGCGCAGGAGTACGCGGCCCGCAACCGGGCGGTCATGCTGGCGCTGCTCTGCCGGGTGCTGCGCACGGCGGTGCCGGCGGTCCGCTTCGACGAGCCGATCTCCTGCCACCACAACTACGTGGCCGAGGAGGTCTACGACGGGGTGCCGCTGCTGGTGACCCGCAAGGGGGCGATCCGGGCCGGGCGGGGCGAGCTGGGCATCATCCCCGGGTCGATGGGGACCGGCTCCTACATCGTGCGGGGTCGGGGCAGCGAGGCGGCGTACTGCTCGGCGTCGCACGGCGCGGGTCGACGGATGTCGCGGTCGAAGGCGAAGAAGACCTACACGGTCGACGACCTGGCCGAGCAGACCGCCGGGGTGGAGTGCCGCAAGGACGCTGGTGTGGTCGACGAGATCCCGGCGGCGTACAAGAACCTGGACCAGGTGCTCGCCGAGCAGGCCGACCTGGTCGAGGTGGTGGCACACCTGCGGCAGGTGGTCTGCGTCAAGGGCTGACCCCCACCCCGCCCGCCACCCTCGACGATCTTGCACATATCGAGAGGATATGTCCGCATTGTCCGTCGATAGGTACACGATCGTCGAGTGGGCCGACCCCCAGCAGGTCGACCCACTCATGCAGGATGGTCCCGTTGCTCAGTTGGTCGGGCTCATGTTCGACAGGTGACCGTCGGCCAGGTCCAGTTTCCGTTCGCCATGATCGTCACGCCGAAAGTGTTACCGCTGCCGTTCGGCCTGGCGGTGACGGTACCGCTCGTACCGCTGACCGAGGCGTTCCAGCTGTTCTGGATCCACTGGCTGCCGTTCAGGGTGAGGGTGACGGTCCAATTGCTGACATGCTGCACTGAGACGTTGAGGTTGAACCGGTCGCCGAACTGCTGGCCGGCCGACAACACCGCAGTGCAGTTGCCCTGGCCCGGGTTGCCGGGGCTGCTGGTCGGGGAAGGTCCGGGGTTGCCGCCGCCCTCCCAGACGTTGATGTCGGAGCTGCCGCTGCTTCGGTAGCCCTCGGTCGCCATCACCTGGTAACTGTGGTTGGAGCCGAGCTGCATACCGGCCCGAGCCCAGGCGTCGAAGTGGTTCGCCGTGGTGATGGTGCCACCGGTGCGCTTCTGCTGCCGGACGCTCCAGTACTGATAAAAGGTTCGAGTGCCGTCGATCGAAGGCGCGTTGACCCGCTGACTGCGGTAGATGTCGTAGACGCTGCCGTCGGTGGTGACGGAACCCATCCGGGTGGCACCGCTGCTCGGGTTGTAGGTGCCGAAGTTCTCCACCACGTAGTACTCGATAAGCTGGTTGCGCGTCCATCCGTACAGCGCGAGGTAGCTGTTTCCGTTCGGCTGGTAACTGCCCGAGTAGCTGACCGTTCGCCGGGTGCCGGTGGCCCAGCCCTTGCCGCCGACCCAGTTGTTGGTGCTGCCGTCCCACCGGCTGGAGTACCGGCCGTTCTCGCGCAGCGTCATGCTGGCGTTGCCGCTGTCCTTCCAGAACGAGTAGTAGTACCCGTTGTGGGTGCCGGTGCCGTTCTGGCTGAGGGTCCGGTCAGCCTCGGCGTGCGCGCTGGGGGCGACCATCATGCCGCTGACGACCAGCGCGGCGGCGCACGCGGTGCCGATCAGCAGCCGCATACGGCCGCGACTCCTCGGCTTGACGAGAGTGTCTTTCATGTAGGTGCTTCCTCCTCTTGGTGGCTGGCGGGAGCCAGCGGTGCGGTACGACCCGACAGCCAGTCGTGGACGGCGACCGCCGTCGAGGATCGGCGTCGTACCGCGTGGTGGCGGGGATCGACAACCATAGAGACATGTCGATGGAATCGACGGTAGGAGGCAGTTGGTCGGCTGTCAACAAATTTCGGAAACATTGCGGAAACACAGTGCCAGCCCACGCATTCGCGGCATGGTGGCCGTTCAAGCTGGCCAGCAGCACTGCCCGGGAGATCGCAAGATCGGCGCGATCAGTGCACACTCCACACCGCATGGCGAATCGGGTGCATGGGCCGCCCAGGCGGCAACCTGAACTTCCGGAAGTATTTCGGGGTACGGCCGGAGCAGCCGAGGACTGCCGGCGGCCGAGGCGGCGGCCGACGCACCGGACGCGGACGTCGTGCTCGACCACGCGCTCGGACTCGCCCGGGTCTACGGCCGGGAGCCGGCGCTGGTCACCGACGACACCCGGATGACCCTCGCGGTCGGCTGGGCGCTGCACGACGCCCCGGCTACCACCCCGGACGGGCTGGAACCGCTGCTCCGGGCCCGATTCCTGGTCTGGGTGGCCAGCCCGGACAACAACCGGGCATCCGGCATGACCTGTCTGCGGGCCTGCGGCCGGCTGTCCGACGTACCGTGGCAGCAGGCCACCGTCGGCGGGCCGAAGGGCTGCGGGGCGAACATGCGGGGCGCCCCGGTCGGTCTGGTCGACGCCTACGACGACGACACATCGGCCGGCGTCGCGCAGCTGCATGCCGGGCTGACCCACGGCCACCCGACCGCGCTGGCCGCGAGCCCGCAGCGTGCACCACGGCACACTCCGTGTTCAATCACATATTGGATAGTTACCGACCTTCGGAGGTCAGCGCTGACCGTACGGATGAGCCCGGGGCCCCGCCGTCACCCTGTGGCATCCCGGTCGGCGGCCCAGCGGATCGCGCCGAGCAGGTGGGTGCGGAACGCCAATTCGGCGTACGCCTCAACGGTATGGCCGCCGCCGGTGTAGAAGGTGCGGCCACCGGCATACGTGCGGCACCAGGCGTGCGGGTGCGGGCGCCCCATTTGCCCACCGGTGTAGCTGGTCCCGTCGAGCTCGGCGAGGATCCGGGCGTCGGTCGGTCGGGTCCGGTAGTCGTACCACTCGTCGGTGCGCTCCCAGCGGGCCGGCAGGTGGGCGGTGGCCGGGTGGGTCCGGTCGACGACCTCCACGGTGGCCGGCTGCACCGGCGGATGCTGGGCGAAGTACGCGCCGACCAGATCACCGTAAAACGGCCAGTTGTGCTCGGTGTCGGCGGCCGCGTGCACACCGACGAATCCGCCGCCGCCGTTGATGTAGTCCTCGAACGCCGCCCGGCCGGCATCGTCGAGCACCTCGCCGGTGGTGTTAAGAAAGACAACGGTGGCGTACCGACTCAGGTTGTCCGGGGTGAAGGCGGTCGGCTCCTCGGTGGCATCGACGGCGAAGCCGTGTTCCGCGCCGAGTTCGCGGACGGCCTCGACCCCGGCCGGAATGGAGTCGTGCCGGTACCCGGTGGTGCGGCTGTACACCAGCACCCGGTACCGGTTCTTCTCGCTGCTCGACTCGGTGCAGCCGGTGGTCACCAGCGCCACGATACCGCCGAGCAGGCCGGTGCCGACCGTCCGTCGGGTGAGCTCGGAACCGGGCCGGACCGGCACGCCGATCATCGGGCCGGCTGCAGAGCAGCGGCGGACGGCAGGACGGCGAGTGCATCAGGCACATCTCATGATCGAGGCCCACGGGCGGCTGGTCAACCGGCGGCGGGCAGGTGGACGAGGAACCGGCAGCCTGAGCCGGCGTTGGTCACCTCGACGCGACCGCCGTGCGCCTCGACCAGGCCGCGCACGATCGCCAGGCCGAGTCCACCGCCGGCCGGTGGTGGCTCGGGACGGCCCGGAACGGCCCAACCGGATAGGGACGCCGCCCCGACCTGCGACGCCGCTCGGGGCGGGCCGGCGGGAGCGGGGCTGCGCGCCGTTTCGCCCCGGAACGCCACGTCGAACACCCTCGGCAGGTCCGCCTCGGGAATGCCGCCGCAGGTGTCGTGCACCGCCAGCCAGGCGGCGCCGCCGTCGCGGCCCGCACTGACCTGCACCACCCCGTCGTACGGGGTGAACCGGATCGCGTTGCGAAGCAGGTTGCCGATGATCCGGGCCAGTTCCGGCTCGCTGGCGGTGACCGACGGCCAGCCGCGTTCGGCGGCGACCAGCCGGATGCCCCGCGCCCGGGCCAGCGGCTCGGCCGACGCCAGGGCGTCGGAGACCACCTCGGCGAGGGGCACCCGGCGCAGCGACAGCCGCAACGCGCCGGCGTTGATCCGGGACAGTTCGAACAGGTCGTCGACGAGTTGGGTCATCCGGTCGGTCTCGGCCCGGATCCGCCGGTGGTAGTCGGCGACGGTGGCCCGGTCGGCGACGACGCCGTCCTCCAGCGCCTCGGCCATGGCCCGCAGCCCCGCCAACGGCGTCCGCAGGTCGTGCGACACCCAGGCGACCAGTTCCCGCCGGTTCGCCTCGGCCTGGCGTTCCCGCTGGCGCAGCTGGTCGGCCCAGACCGCCTGCCGGGCCAGCCGGGCGCCCAGCCACCAGCCGACAGCCAGGCTGACCGCTCCGGACGCGGCGAGCACCAGCAGCACCACGTCCCGGTCGTGGACGGACAGGAACATCGCCTGGGCCGCGCCGACGACGCCGGCGAGGACCGCCAGTACGGTGACGGTGAGCAGGACGGTCAGGTGCACGACGATGCTGTGCCGGCGTAGCAGCCGCAGCGCGACCGCGCCCGGCACGCCGATCAGCAGCGACGCGCCCAGCCCGATGGCGAGCACGGCGAGGACGTCGCCGGTGGGCAGATCAGGCATTGCCGGCCGCCGGTTCGTAGCGGTAGCCGACGCCCCAGACGGTGACGATCCGTCGGGGTCGGGCCGGATCCCGTTCGACCTTCTCCCGCAGCCGTCGCACGTGGACGGTGACGGTGGACTGGTCACCGAAGTTCCAGCCCCACACCTGGGCGAGCAGTTCCTCCCGGCGGAACGCCTTCGCCGGGTGGCGGACCAGGTGCAGCAGCAGGTCGAACTCACGGGTGGTCAGCGCGAGTTCGGTGTCGCCGAGCCGGGCCGACCGCCGGCCGGTGTCCAGCGCGAGCTCGCCGTCGCGGACCACCGGCGGTTCACCGCCGACCGGGCCGGGGGGCGGCCCGGAGCGGCGGAGCACCGACTGCACCCGCAGCACCAGCTCCCGGGGCGAGAACGGCTTGGTGACGTAGTCGTCGGCACCGAGCTGCAGGCCGATCACCCGGTCGGCCTCCTCCCCGAGTGCGGTCAGCATGATCACGGGTACGCCGCTGGCCTGCCGCTGCAGCCGCCGGCACACCTCCAGACCGTCCAACCCGGGCAGCATCAGGTCCAGCACCACCAGGTCGGGCCGGCACTGGTCGACCGCGGCCAGCGCGGCGACCCCGTCGGCGGCGCGGGTGACCTGGTAGCCGGCTCGTTCCAGGTACCGGCGGACCACATCGGACACGGTGGGATCGTCGTCGACGACGAGCACCCGGAGGGACGGTCGGCCGGTGGTGGGCACGGCCATGGCTGTCAGGCGGCCAACTCGGCTGCCCCGAACGACACCGAGAAGCGTTTGCACCAGATGGAGACGCTGGTCAGGCTGGTCAAATCGAGGTCGGCAGGGATCTCGTACACCTGGTCACCCCGGTTGCCCTTGAGCCGGTCCAGCTCGGCCCACTGCCCGTCGTCGAAGACGAACCAGCCGTCACGGCCGTCCAGCACCGGCTGGTCGGAGAGCCAGACCCGCAGGTCCGGGCCGTTGGAGGTGGCGAAGTCGCGGAACACGAGTTGACGGCGGCCGTCGGCCAACTGGACGACCTCGGCGGTGCCGGTGGTCTCGTGCTCGTGGGTGACGAACTCGCCGGAGGCCAGCAGTTGGTTACCGGCCGGGGACGGGCTGGCCGGTGCGGCGCCGGGCGAGGCGGTCCCGGACGGGGTGGACCCGGGTGAGTCGGTCCCGGGCGCGGCGGGGTCCGGTGCCGGGGTGCCGGTCGCCGCGATCTGCACCTGCGGCAGCGCCTCGTCGACCACGTCGTCGGTGAACAGTTTCCACGGCTGGAACCAGTAACCGCCGAACGCGAGTCCGGCGGCTACGACGACGGCGAGCAGCCAGCTCAACGGGTTGGCAAGGAGTCGTTTCCACACGCGGATCAGCCTACGGCGGCGGCGCCCGGCCGGCCGTAGTTGATCTCTTGCGAAAGTCTTACGGTCGGCGTAGTGGCAGGTCAGCTGGTTGCGACGGCGTACGCGAGCAGCAGCAGCGCGACGGTGAGCTGCCCCGCGCCGAGCACGGTCAGGGTGTTGCCGACCGACCACTGTCCGGGGCGGCCGATCCCGGCGTGCAGGAAGAAGCCGCCGGACTGACTGATCGTGCCGGCGGCCAGCAGCGCGCCAACCACCCAGGTGTACGGGTCGGACAGTCCGGCGCGGGCGGCGATGCTCAGTGCGGTCAGGGTCAATACCAGCAGCACGCCGGCGTGGGCGTGGCCGGCCCGGAACAGCGACAGCTGGAAGTCGGTCAGTTTTCGGGCGGCGGCCAGCCGCATCAACGAGTAGCCGCCGAACATCACCGTCGGGACGCTGACCAGCGCGATCACGGTCAGCCATCGGTCCGCCGTACTCATCAGGGCTTCTCCTCGGGGTCGGCGCCGTACGCGCCCGGCTATCTTGTCACCGACAAGATAGCCGCTCCGGGTAGCATCTTGTCAACGGCAAGATGAGGGGAGGCATGATGCGGCAACAGCCGTACCACCACGGCGACCTGCGGCGGGCCCTGCTGACCGCCGCCACCGAGGCGATCGCCGAATCCGGGGCGGCGGCACTGAGCCTGCGCGACCTGGCCCGACGGGTGGGGGTCTCGCACGCCGCCCCGACACACCACTTCGGCGACAAGACCGGCCTGCTCACCGCGATCGCCGCCGAGGGCCTCGACCTGCTGGCGACCCAGTTGGCGGCGGCCGGCGGCGACATCCTCGCCGCCGGCCAGGCGTACGTGCGGTTCGCCTCGTCCCACCGGGCGCACTTCGAGGTGATGTTCCAACCGAGCCTGCTGAACTTCGACGCGCCGGAGCTGGTCACCGCGCGCCAACGGGCCGGCCGCGCGCTACGGGCCAGCCTGGACGACGCTCGGGTGCCGGCCGGCGACCGGGACAACGCCCGCCTGGCGGCCTGGTCGATCGTGCACGGCTTCGCGACCCTGTGGCTGTCCGGGGCGCTGCCGCACGACACGGACGACGACCCGGCGGTGCTCGCCGGCCCGGTGATCCGACTGCTCTTCGAGCTAACGCCGGACCAGCACACTTGACAGGTTGAGTGCATCACGTAAAGTTTGTCGCGGCTGTCAAGTAGGCAACGAAGAAGCGAGGCGTCAGCGTGGCTGCATGGTCATTCGATGACATTCCCGACCAGACCGGCCGGGTCGCGGTGGTGACCGGGGCGAACACCGGCATCGGCTTCGAGACCGCCCGGATGCTCGCCGCCAAAGGCGCACATGTGGTGCTGACGTACCGGGACGAGGGCAAGGGCGAAGCGGCGCTGGACCGGATTCGGGCCGGTCAGCCGGCCGGCGCGGTGACCGGGGCCGAGCTGGATCTGGCCGACCTCGACTCGGTCACCGCGTTCGCCGACGCCTACCGCGCCGACCACGACCGGCTCGACCTGCTGATCAACAACGCCGGCGTGATGGCACCGCCGCTGGGACGCACCCGGCAGGGCTTCGAGCTGCAATTCGGCACCAACCATCTCGGCCACTTCGCGCTCACCGGCGAACTGCTGCCGCTGCTCGACGCGGCACCGGCGGCCCGGGTGGTGACCGTCTCCAGCCTGGCCCACTGGACCGGCAGCGTCGACGTCGACGACCTCAACTGGCGGCAACGCCGCTACCGGCCGTGGGCCGCGTACGGACAGAGCAAACTCGCCAACCTGCTGTTCACCCTGGAACTGCAGCGCCGGCTGACCGAGGCCGGGTCGACCGTGCGGGCCGTAGCCGCCCACCCCGGCCTGACCTCGACCGAGATCGGCCGTCACCAGGGCCGGTCCACCGGCGAGAGCCGGTCGCGGATCGATCGGATGATCCGGATGCAACCAGCGGCCGGGGCGCTGCCCAGCCTGCGCGCCGCCACGGACCCGCAGGCGCCCGCCGGCAGCTACTGGGGGCCGGCCCGCCGGCTCGGCACCTCCGGGCCACCCGCACCGGCCCGCAGCTCCGCCCGGTCCAAGGACACCGTCATGGCCAGCCGGCTGTGGACCGAAAGCGAGCAGCTGAGCGGAGTGGCGTACCCCTTCGGGGCGCTCGGGCACACGGAGCGCCCAGCGTGACACCGAGCGCCACCCGGCGGAACGCCATCGCCGACACCGCGATCGACGTGTTCATCCGGTACGGGTTCCGGAAGACGTCGATGGACGACCTGGCCCGTGCGGCCGACATCTCCCGGCAAGGGCTCTACCTGCACTTCAAGACCAAGGACGAGCTGTTCGTCGCCGCCGTGGACCGGATGGTGACCGGCGTGTGCGCGGCGACCGGGGCCGCCTTCGCCCGCGACGACCTCGACCCGCCGGGGCGGATCCTCGCCGCGTTCGAAGCGTGCCAGGGCCCGTCGGTCGGGGCCGCGGTGCACGGCAACTTCGAGGAGCTGCTGAACACCGCGGCCACGCTGCGCTGCTCGCTGGCCGAGCGGATCGAGCGCGGGCTGGTCGACGGGGTTGAGCAGGTCCTCGCCGACAGCGGGGTCGCCGACCGGTGGCGGGCAGCCGGCCTGTCCGCCCGGGACCTGGCCGAGCACCTGCACGCCACCTCGTTCGGCTTGAAACACAAGCTCTCGTCGGTCGACGAGTACCGAACCGGAATGCAGACCGCAGTGACGATCGTGTTCGCCGGCGGCGAGGCCCTGACCCGGGAGTGACGATGACACCGTGGACCTTCGACGACCTGCCGGACCAGAGCGGCCGGACCGCCGTCGTCACCGGCGCGAACTCCGGCATCGGCTTCGAGACCGCCCGGATGCTCGCCGCCAGAGGCGCCCACGTGGTGCTCGCCTGCCGGGATGCCGGACGGGCCGGCACGGCGGCCGACCGGATCCGCGCCGAGCGGCCGACTGGCACGGTAAGCTGCGCCCGGCTCGACCTGGCCGACCTCGACTCGGTGGCCGGGTTCGCCGAGGTGTTGCACGCCGACCACGAGCGGCTTGACCTGCTGATCAACAACGCGGGGGTGATGCTGACCCCGTTGCGGCGCACCCGGCAGGGTTTCGAGCTGCAGTTCGGCACCAACCATCTCGGCCACTTCGCGCTCACCGGCCGGCTGCTGCCACTGCTGCTGCAAGCCGGCGCCAACGCCCGGGTGGTCACCGTCGCCAGCAACGCCCACCGCGCCGGCCGGATCGACTTCGCCGACCTGAACTGGCAGCGGCGTCGCTACCGGCGGTGGGCCGCGTACGGGCAGAGCAAACTCGCCAACCTGTTGTTCACCCTGGAGCTGCAACGCCGGCTGGCCGGAGCCGGGTCGCCCGTACTGGCGACCGCCGCCCATCCTGGGTGGACCGCCACCGACCTGGCCCGGCACACCGGTGGCTTCGTCACCACCGTCAGCCGGTTGATCGCGATGACGCCGCGCGACGGAGCGTTACCGACGCTGCGCGCCGCCACCGACCCGGCGGTCGACGGTGGCAGCTACTGGGGGCCGGGCCGACTGTTCGACATGGTCGGCCCGCCGGTCGCCGCGCGTCGCAGCCCGGCGGCCGACAACGCCGCCACCGCTGGCCGGCTGTGGACGGAGAGCGAGAAGCTGACCGGTGTCGAGTTCCCGGTCGCCGAATAGCCGCAGCTGCTTGCGGCCGGGCCGCCAGGTCGGGCACATTGCCGCCGGCCAGTGCGGCGGTGAGCGCCTGGGCCGTCTCGCTGGTGTCGCCCACCTCGGTGAGCCTGACGTCGATGTCCGGTCGGTCTCTGGTGTACGCCTCGACGGATGCCTTCTGGTTGATTCCGGTGAACGACCAGAACTCGAAGGTATTCGGGTCGGATGATCCGGAACCGCCTGACCCTGGCGTACAGCCGGTGGTCAGGATCATGGCCGCCGCAGCGACGGCGGTGGCTGTGGTGATGATGAAGCGCTTGAAGCGGCCCTCCATCCGCCTCGCCTGGCAGGCCAGCCTCGGCTGAACCGCCACACCGCCACCGCCGCACCGACCACCAGCAGCAGTACGGCCTGGGCGAAGGCCGGCCCGGAGGAGGCATCGGCGATCGGCCACGCCCACCAACGGACCAGACCACCGTCACCGGTGCCGAACAGCGCACTGACGATCACCGCGCCGACCGGCACCACCGCCGCAAGCCGTGCGCCGACGAACGGGGCGACGATCTGGGCCGACCCGAGACAGCCGATGAGATTACGCAGGTAACCGGGGCCGAGCTGCCACCAGCCGACCGCCGAGGCGACGCCGACCGCAACCGCGGTCATCAGCGCCATCGCTGCGGCGACGCCGAGGTCGCGGGCGGCCACCGAACGTACCGCCGTTGCGTCCAGGTCACCGCTGCTGCGGTCGATGCCGTGCCAGAGGACGACGATCGGGACAAGCGGCAGCAGCAGGGCGAACACAACCGGCACCAGCAACGCCCCGGCCAGGCTGGGCAGCGGCAGCACCTCACCGCCGATCACCGTCGCGGCGGCCAGGCTCGCGGCGTACGCGACGGTCACCGTCGTCAGGGCGCGGGTACGCCACCACCAGATCACTGCGGATCGTCCGACGTGAAAAGTTCCGGGTCGAGGCGCGGCACGGTGGTGCAGTCAGCCAACGGCGCGAGGTTGGCTCGGTACCAGGCAGCCTGCCGGTCCTCGTCGAGCTGACGCACCCGTACCGCCAGGTCGATCAGCTCCGGCGGCGCGACCGGGCCGAGCTCCGACGCCGGTACGCCGGCCGCCAGCGCCATCCACACCAGCAACGCCGCACGATTGTGGGCACCGGGCCACTCCCCCTCGGCCGCGCAGGCGGGCACGGTGTCCGGGACGATGCTGGAGACCAGACTCAGCACCGCCGTCTGCGGGTCCGACTCGGCGGGCAGGACGATGAAGACAGCGTCGGCCGCGTTGCTCTCCTGGCTGGTCACCGTCTCGGGCAGCGTGACGCCGACCGCAGCGAGCCGGGGATACGCCGACGCCAGCGCCGGATGGATCGCATCCCGGGCCGTCTCCTGCTCCGGCCACAGGCACAGCGTGGGCCGTTGCCCGACGCACTGTGGCGCTCCGGCGCGCGGGCCGCCGGAAGACGGGCCGAGCGGTGCCGCCACGGTGACCGCGACCACTAGCAACGCGGTGAAGCTCAACGCACCGCCGACGTGACCCGGGCGGGCGCCGGCAAGGGCGACCAGCGTGCCTGCGCCGATACCGACGGCGAACAGGGCGGCGGCCAGCAGCGCCCGCGCGTCCGGCTGCTGATCGATCGCACAGCAGCCTTCAAAGGACAGCCCGTTGAGGTGGCGGATCCAGAACGGCTCGACGGCGGCCGGGTAGGCCAGCCAGATGTAGGAGCCGCCCAGGCTGACCGGCAACGCGAGCGCGGGCGGCAGCCAGCGACCGAGCCCGTATCCGACCACGGTGTACCCTACCATCACCAGCAGGTAGACGCCGACCAGCCCGAGGTGCGGACCGCCGGGCGCGCCGACTGCGGCAGGGGCGGTCGACAGCACCGCCGCGACGACCCCGGCCAGCCCCATTACCAGCGTCGGGCCGACCGCAACGAAAACGACTGTCCACATCGGCCGAGCGATGGTCTGTGTGTCGATACCGCCACTGCGGTGCCGCATCCCCTCCCAGGCGGCGCAGACCGCGCAGAGCGGCACCACGATGAACAGCATCAGGTTGGCCTTGGCCACCGCAGCCGTCCAGTAGCCGGGCGTGGCCGTTTCGACGACCGCCGCACCTTGGAACAGCACGAGGGCCAGCATCGGCACGGTCACGTAGGTCTCGGCGCGGCTACGCCAGGGGTAGATCGTCCGGATGGCGCCGTACGCGTCCGCGCTCATGCCTCGGCGCCGATGAACTGCACGTAGGCGTCCTCGGCCCGCCGGGACGGCTCGACACCGGGCCTGGCCCGCGCCAGGAATGCCGGCACCTCACCGTGGAACCGGATGACACCGCCGTCCAGCACTGCCACGTGCTGGTAGATGTCGCTGATGTCTTCGGTCTGGTGCGTCGACACGAGCAGGTCGACGTCGCCGGCAACTGAGTTCAGCACCTCGCGCAGCACCCGCCGCTGCTGCGGGTCCAACCCGGCGGCCGGCTCGTCCATGACGATCAGTTTCGCGTCGTGGACGAGGGTCTGTGCGATTCCGACCCGACGAAGCTGACCGCCGGAGAGCGCCCTGCTTGGCCGTTCCGCCAGGTCCTGCAGGCCGACACGGCCCAGCGCGCGGGCCGCGTTGACCCAGGCGTCACGGCGGTTGAGGCCTTTCAGCCAGCCGGCGTAGGCGACCTGCTCCCGCACCTTCAGGCCGGGCATCGCGGCGACGTGCTGTGGCAGCCAACCGACCGAGCGGCGGTACCGCGATCGGGTACGCCGGACATCGCTGACCAGGTCACCGACTCGCACCGTGCCCGCGTCGGGCTGCAGCAGCCCCACGATCAGCGACAGCAGCGTGGACTTGCCAGCACCGTTGGGGCCGAGCAGCACGGTCGCACCGGGCTCGAACTCGACGGTCAGGGCACGGAACACCGGGATGTCCTTGCGATACCGGAAAGAACAATCCGCGATCAGTACGGGCACAGGGTCAACCTCTGGAGGCATGAACACGGCAGACATGGGGCGGCAAGTCAGGACCTTATGGCTGACTTGCCACCCCATCCTAGATGATCAAGGCATCAGGTCAGTAGTAGGTGGTCAGCGAGTTTACGTTGACTCGCCAGCCGGAGGTCGATCCGTTGATCTTCTTGATGGTCCAGTGGTAGCTACCGACGTCGGTCATCCGACCCCAATTGAACGTTCCACACGACGAGGTGCGCTCGCCGTATATCACATCGGGGAGCGGCCAGGTCCTGTTACGAGCAAGGTCGAGAGTAGTGTTCTGGTAGGTTCCCGCTACCACCGAACAACCGGACCACACCGTACGAGTCGATGCCGAGTCACTGCTGTTGTCGGTCCAGTCCCGGGATGTGAATCCGGTGAGGGCATTGCTCACACTACTCGACCAGCTTCCCTCAGCGCGCACCGGCGACACCAAGGTCAAACTGAGCACCAAGCCACCCACAGCAACAGTTACGGCCTTCGCGAGTCTCTTCACTGTTCCCCGCTTACTTCGGAAGGACAACGAGAGCTGGCCAGCGGTTGGATTATTCGGCGCGGTGTCCACACATGGCAACACCCTCCGATCACCGTTGATCACTGGCCATCAGCGACGATCTCAAGCACTCGAGGCCTGGCCTCAGAGAACACAGGAAGACCGCCACAGAGGAGCACACACGGTAAAGCCAAGGTGACAACGATCATATGTTGCAACCGTCCAATGGCTTGATGTTGCTTGCCGCCGCCGCGCCGATCATCACGATCCTGTGCGATGCCGGAAAGAACAGCCCGAGCAGTACGTATGCCAGGTCAACGATCGGTCGTACCGTTATCCCATGGTCCACGCAGGATGTTACTTCCACATGAGCAATGCTCTCGGAGCGCCAAGGCACCAGGACATCGGGGCGCGGGCCACCGCAGGTCGTCAGGTGGCGGGTGGGCGCAGGCGCAGGGCGGTGACGGCGGCTGGCAGGTCGGCGGCGGTGGCGACCCGACGGGTGGTCTCGGGACCTTCGCGTACGTGCACCTCACAGTGGGACGCGGCGAGCGAGACGATCACCGTCTCGCCGGCGTAGTACCCCGCGAGCAACGACAGCGACGGCACCAGGTCATCGTGGTCACCGTCGGCCGCCGGCGTCGGCACGTTCTGCGGTACGGATTGCGGTACGGCGATCGGCGTACCCGGGTCGACCGGGGTCGCCGAGCGGGTGGCGCCGCACACGTACTCGACGGCCTGAGCGAGCGCGTGCCCGAGGGTGGGCCGGTGCGGGTAGGCCCGCAGGCCGATCGCGGCACCGGGCGCGGCGAAGTACGCACCCCACGACACCCCCTGCATGCGGTACGGCGTACCGGCCTCGTTGCGATGGTCGGCGACGGTGACGATCAGCGCGAGCCCCAGCCCGTACGCCAACGCGAGCACCCGCGCCAGCGGTGGCGCGTCCGGCTCGGCGGCGTGCAGCAGCACCCGGCCGCCGGGGTGCCCGTTGGCGACGTTCGCCAAATATGCGGTCAGCGGGTCCTGCCCAGGGTGGTCGAGGGTAACGTAGCCGTACCACAGCTCCTGCACCAGCAAAATCTCGTGATCGTCGAGCGGCGCGAGCTGGTCCGGGCCGATCGGCTGGCCGCGTACCGCCAGGTCGCCGAGGTGCGCCGGGAGCCGGAACTGCGGCGGCACCTGGTGGATGGGTTTGCCGCCCGGCTGGCTGCCGATCCGCGGCACCACGGCGGTGGCTTCGTCGGGCAGTGCCCAGTTGAGGTGGCGGGCCCAGTGCTGCCCGTCGGTGACGGTGACGACGGCACCGTGCCGGATGCGCAGCGTGTCGCCGCAGCTGAAGCAGCGGCTGAGGCCGGCGGCGTACCGGCCGCTGCGCCCGGCACCGCCGCAGTAGCGGCACTCCGGGTCGGCGGCGGGCGCGCCGACGGTGCAGACGCAGCGGCGCAACCCCTGCTCCGGCACGCAGTACGGGCAGGGTTCGGACGGGATCGCCGGCCCCTGCCAGCTGGGCGGCGGCGGCTGCCACGAGCGGGCGAGCTTGTCGACCGTACGCCGGGAGATCTGGCCGGTGGTGCGTTCGGTGAATTCCTCGACGACGGCGACCACCCGCAGGCCGGTGTGCCACCAACGGCCGTCGCGCCAGATGGCCTGCGCGCCGGGGGTGGCCTCACCGGTGCCGAGTGCGGTGCAGTCAGCGATCATGCGGCGTTCGAGCTGGTCCAGGTCGAGTTTCGGCGGCCCGATCGGCGGGCCGGGTCGGCCGGGGCGCAGGTAGTGGGCGGGTACGTCGACGCCACGGTCGCCGATCCCGGTGGCGAGGCGGGTCGCGTCGGCGGCGACGATCGCCGCGTCGAGGCTGTCGGTGCTGCCGACGCCGCTGGCGAACGCGTCGCCGACGCCGGTGTCGGGCAGTTCGAGGCGCAGCTGCCAGCCGTAGCGGTCGTCGCCGTACGGGTCGGGTCGGGTTTCGACGACCAGGTCGAGGCAGAGCAGTTCGGCGAGGGCGCAGAGTTGGCCGAGGTGGCGGGCCGGGTCGGGGCGGTCCGGCGGGGCGGTCCGGCCGAGCCAGACCTGCCACGGGTGGTACGTGTAGTTGGCGATCGCCGCCGCTTCCAGGGCGTGCCGCCGTGCCTGCGGCAGGTCGGGTCGCCAGTCGCGGGGCAGCACCAGCCCGCCGACGAGAAGTTCCCGCTCGGGTGCAGCCGGGTCGTAGAGGTGGTCGGCGCCGACCCGGTCGGCCAGTTCGGTGACGACGGCGTCGAGGTCGAGCCACCAGCGGCCGCCGCGGTGCACCGGGTCGAGCGCGCCGGGCACGATGTTGACGGAGGCGACGGCGGCGGTGTCGGCGTTGGCGACGGTGTAGACGAGTTGGGCGCGGCGGCGGCCGAGCCCGGCGCAGCGGTCGCAGGTCACGCAGTTCGTGCCGGTGCCGAGACAGACCTGACAGTCGCGGTACGCCGTACCGCCCGGGTTGCCGGCGGTCAACTGGTCGTCGTCGACGATGAGCTGGTCGCCGTACCAGGTGCAGCTGCACCGGTGGGAGGTGACGCCACCGCCGTCGCAGGTGGTGCAGTCGACGACGGTGACGCCGGGGTTGTCGGGCTCGGTCACCGGACGGCGGCCTGGTTGATCGCGGCTTGGTTCATGGCGGCCTGGGTGGACTGCCAGCGGCGCAGCGCGTCCTTGATCCGGTTGTTCTGCTCCCAGGTGCGGTCGAGTTCGGCGTAGAGGACACCGAGGTCGTAGGCGACGCGGTCGAGGAACGCGCCGACTTCGACCGGGTCGAGGCCGCGGGCCGTGACGCCGACCGGCCGGAACCGTTGATTCCGAACCTGCCAGGGCCGGATCGGCCGGTACGCCGCCGAGCGCATGTTGGTGCCGGGCACCCGGTGGACGCCGGGGTCGCCAGCCGGCCAGCGGCTGGGCGGGGTGGACGCCATCCGCCGGCGTCCCCAGCGGACCCGCGTCCGTTGCCACATCCTTCGCATCATCAGTGCTCCTCCCCTGTGTGGTGCGGTGACTGCTTTGGTGGTGTGTCTGGTGGATGGGGGTGGCCCTGCCCCTTGCCGACTCGGGCGGGGCCACCCCCGCCCCGATCACCGCAGCCCTCCTTGGCGGTACGGCGACCGGGGCAGACCTTGGTTCCGCCGCGTGAGCTGCGGAAATCCGGATCAGGCGCAGTCGCCGAGGTCGGGGTGCGCGCTACCCGGCCCGGTTGCGCTCCGGGCAGCGGTGCGGGGCCGGACATCGGCGTCACCGCGCCGGGCGTCGGGCATGAGCACCGGCGGCGGTACGTCGACCGGCACCGGCCGGGGGCCGGTTCCCGGGTCATCCCAGTCCGACCCACACGACCGCCACCGGTCGTCATCCATCTGCGTCACGGTCGACTCCCCTCCTCTGAAGATGTGCGCGACTGAGAATCACCCATCCCCCTTACGGGTGTCAAGTGCATCAAGTTGACGGGGGTGCTGGTCGTAACCTCCGTACGTTCGTTGACATGCGGTTGGCCGGGATGTCCGAGATCCAGCAGATGCTCGGTGGTGTCTCCCGTCAGCGGGCATCCGAGATCGTCAACCGCCCGTCGTTCCCCGCACCGCTGGACGTCCTCGCCACGGGCCGCATCTGGTCCCGCGACGCGGTTGCCGAGTGGATCCACAAGAACCGACCAACCCAACGCGAGGACTGACTTCCGGGTTCCGGCTTGCCGGCGTCACCAGTCAACCCGTCATCGCGGCGTCTCTGCAGACCACAGTGGTTAACATCTGGCTGTTAACTCCTGCCAAGCCCAGTCCGAGTAGGGCAGTCTGAGCATGACCCGGACGGAGGCGGGGCATGAACGCGCTGAAGGCAGCACGGGAGTCACGCGGATGGTCGCAGGCGAGACTCGTTCACGAAATCGCTCGACGACGTGCTGCCGCTGGCACGGCTACCGCCACTCGGGCAAGTCTCAAGGTCTACGTCTCCGAGTGGGAGAACGGTCGGCGGTCAGTAAACGGCGAGTACCGCGCTGTCCTGCGGGCGATTTTCGGACTGACCGACGCCGAGCTGTTCGGGGCAGCGACAACGGAAGGCGAGACACTCGACAGCGCGTACGCCGAGTTAGCCAAGCGCATCGAGGCGTCCAAGTCGGTCGACGTCGGGTTGGTCGACGTGCTGACGCAGCAGACCGAACTCTTCCGCTCCATCGACCGCCAGGCGGGCGCTCCCGCGCTCGGTGACCAGATGCGCGCCCACGTCGAGACGTTGGAGAACGCCCTCGCATACTCCGTACTCCCGTCCGCACGCCGGCCGGTCGCACGGGCGCTCGCCGGTGCCGCGACGCTCGCAGGCTGGCAAGCGCTCGACGTCGGCGCGGTCGACCGCGCCTGGCGCTGCTACGAGTTGGCGCGACGAGCAGCGGTCGAAGCGGCGAGTCCGGCTCTGGTCGCGCACGCGATGGGCGAACAGGCGTACGTGCTGGTCGATGCCGGCAAGCCGGAGCTTGCCCACGCGCTGATCCTGGAGGCGGTTTCGCTGGCCGAGCGGAAGGCCCCTGCCCGGTTGCTGGCGTGGCTGCACGCGGCTCACGCCGAGTTCGCCGCCACTCTGTCGGACGCGTCGGCAGCCCACGCCGCGCTGGACCAGGCCGCCGCGACGCTGCCGGCCGGATCGGAGATGCGAGACGAGGAGGTGGCCGGAATCTTCCTCAACGAAGCCCACCTGACGCGCTGGCGCGGCAACGCGCATGCCCTGCTGGGCGAGCGCTCGGCGGTCGATGAGCTACATGCCGCTCTGGCTGGAATGGACGGCACGTTCACCCGTGCCGAGGCTGGCCTGCGGATCGGCCTCGCACACGCGCACCTTGCCGGCGGCGACCTGCGCGAAGCCGAGCAGGAGGCACGACGTGCTCGGGCGCTGGCCAGCCGGACGGGATCGCTCAGGAATCAGCGACGCCTCAATCAGTTATTGGCCCGAATCGGGGCAAATATCTAGTCCACCGGCACGCCGAACGCCAGCACGTGCAGCAGTCCGACGATCGATCCGGAACCCAGGATCTCGTTCCGGTCGAGTAGCTGCCGAATGCTGGTGAGTGGCACCCACGCAACCTCACCGGCTTCGTCGGACA
Source organism: Micromonospora sp. LOL_013 (assembly GCF_048060315.1). Taxonomy (NCBI): domain Bacteria; kingdom Bacillati; phylum Actinomycetota; class Actinomycetes; order Micromonosporales; family Micromonosporaceae; genus Micromonospora; species Micromonospora sp. LOL_013. The sequence continues at coordinate 41,111 of NZ_JBHMIQ010000015.1, read as the reverse complement.
CGGCGGGCCGGCCGACGAACGTCGCCTCCCTGGCGTAGTAGACGTCGTGCGGCGAGTCGACCATGCCAACCATTGGCTGGTACGAGACCAAAGGCCGCATTCCGTACGGTCGCCAGCCGGTTTCCTCTTCGACCTCGCGTGCCACGGCCGTCTCCGGGCTCTCGCCGTCGTCGACGATCCCGCCGGGAAGCTCCCACCCCCACTGGTCCGACACGAACCGGTGCCGCCACAGCATCAACACCTGGTCCTGATCGTTGACGACGACGCCGATGGCCGCGCGAAACAGCCGTACGACGTGATGCTCGAACCGCTCGCCACCGGGAGGCTGGACGTCGACCAGGTCGAGACTGACCCACGGCCGCCGCTCGTACACGGTCCGCGCTCCGAACACCTGCCAGCGGTGGGCGTCGGCCTGCTCAGGACTGCCGCCGCCAGTCCGGCCCAGCAACGGCCGTCCGTCACCCGTCGCCTCGCCCATGCCGGCCAGCCTATCTGCGCAGCCGTTCGTACCAGCCCTGCGCCCAATCCGCAGACAAGGGCCGCGAAGCCGCGCCACCGACCTCCTCGGCCTCGCCGCCTGGCGCAGGCACCTGGAGCTGCCCGGCCGCTCCCAGCCGGCGACCAGGCAACCACCTGGGCTGTCACCAGCCGCTCAGGTCACCGGGCGCGGGGCGCTGGGCATGTCCTCGTACGCGATGACAATCGCTCAGTGACCGCTCGCCATACCATGAGCTATAGTGTTTGCTATGGCCACTACGACGATGCAGCTCGACGGGGGTCTCCGAGACGAACTGGCGGAGATCGCCAGACGCGACTTTGCAGGCGTCCCCCTTGCCGAGGCGCTTCGGCGGCTCATCAGGGAACACCAGGTCAACAAGATCATGACGCGGTACGCCGAGCTACAGTCCGACCAGCAAGAATGGGCCAGCTACCGGGCCGAGACGTCGTTTACCGACAACACCGCCGGTGACGGCATGCCCCCCGGGCGCGACGAGTACCCGGAGTACAACGAGTGAGCCACACCAAACTCGCACCGTGGCAGGTGTGGCTGGTGGACTTCGGTAACCCGGTCGGGCACGAAGAGGGTGGCGTACGTCCGGCCGTCATCGTCGGCTCCACCACCCACTGCCGGTTCCCCATTGGTATGGCAATCGTGGTGCCGCTGACCACTCGGGATCGCGGCTTGGAGCACCATGTGCGGATTGACTCCCCCGAGTCCGGACTAACCCGCCCCAGCTGGGCGCGCACCGAGGACATAACAGCGGTTTCCACGCAACGGTTCCGCCGCACACAGCCCCTGGGAACCGCCTCAGTCAGCGAAGCTGCGCGGCTGTCCGAATGGCTTCGGGAAATGGTCGCCTTCACGTCCTGACTGCGACGCAGCAGCAACATCATACGCAGCAGATGAGCGCAACATAGAGCGTAGCGGCACTCTCAGGGCCGCCCCGCAGGGACGATCAGGTGTACGCGCACGATGTCGTCGATGCCGATCTTCTCTCACCTACAGCCAGACCCGTTGTGGCGAGCGCTCGCGATGCGGCGCCACGGCAGGTAGGCCTGGCGTCACTCAGTCGAACCTGGCGCGCCCTTCACCACCTGCCGCGCTGCCGGACTTGGAGTCATCGTCCCCCTCGGGGTTGCCGCGTTGATCCGAAGCGATCTCCCATGTCTTGTTGTCCACGAGCCGGGTTATGGCGTACTGGGAAACTCCGAAAACGGCACTCCACGCGAGGATCTGTGCTCCCGTATCGAGCTGGGTGAGCCCTGGAACGAATTCACCGCGAATGAAGGTAACTCCCACGAAGGCAGAGAGAGCGCCGGCGGGCAACTTCAGCGCAGCCGAAGTAAGGCGCAGGTCGTACGGCACCGCTGACCTGTGCAGCCTGGCCAGAGCAGGGATCCCGGACAACACTGCCCCGATGAACCCGAACGCCAGGACCAGCGTCACGTCGACCCGGTCGGGTTCGGCTTGCCGGTCCCTGTCCTCGGCAGTGGGCTGCATGCCCTGGTCCTTTGTCAGCGGATCATGCGGACACACCAGAGTGCTGGGGTCCGTCCCAAAACATAGACTCAGCACGTCGGGAGACTTGTATCCCCAGATACCGAGACAGAGAACCAATGCCAGGGCGAGCATCGTCACGGAAATCAAGATGTTCCGCACGCCGCGCACCCGAGAATACCAACTATTTATCGCGGTGTAGCTTCCGACCAAGGCAGCCATCATGGCATAGCGAAGTTCACTCACCTCGGCACACTTTTCCTTACCCGTGAAGATCCTACGCCAACCGCCCGTCACCCTTCGCTCATGGCTCCCGATGCCGTCTCGTCCGCACAGCTCACGGAGCTTTACCAATCTGCAGTCATTCTCGTGGAGACGCTTCTTGGCCAGCTCCAGCACGGATGACGACCAGCCCTTCAGCCTCTCCTCATCGGCAACCTTGAGCAGCACAAGCTCAGCTGCGTGGATGTGCGACCAGGTCCGTTCGAGTGAGCCCCGGAAGGGCCAGACGCTTCCAGCAGCCTGACGTGCGAGGGAAACATCGACTCGGACAAATTTGCAGGCTTCCCGCAAACGGTGATCATCTTTGTCTGAACAGAGGAGCCGACTTTGGTGCTCAAGGTAAAGAGCTCGGGCGAGCGCATGCTGCCGCCAAGCTCCCCCGAAACTCCACGCACTCCAGGCAGCCCCTGCCTCCGATGCCGTGCCGGCACCGGAATCACTACCCTTCCCGCTTTGCTCCTTCTCCCCCATACCCGAACCATAGGCATGGCCTAACCTACCCAGGATCACTTCTACCTGAAGATGTGATCGCAGAGTAGGCTGGTGCAGTAGTTGTGACCGTGGCGTCGGATTTGGCGAGTTCTCGCCTTCGTGTGCTGCACTGGCCGGCATGAGACATCGCTCGGCCTGGAAGCTCAGCTCGCTCGTCCTGGTGCTCGCTCTGGTAGGTGGCATCACCGGGTGGCGGTGGTGGCACCATCGGTCGCCGTACGGGCCGGAGATCCTGAAGCCGACTGCGACGCTGCGGCTGGTCGACCAGGCAACTGCGGACGCCGCCTTCGACGGTCAACAGCTGGAAGTTCCATCCGACGGCGCCCAAGTCTTCCTCGGCCAGGTCAGGTGGACGCCGCCACCGCAGGCGAAACCCGGCGCGATGCTGATCATCGCGGTGCTCGACAGACGGACCCGCACCCTGCCCGGGATCATCTCCACCAGGTCGAATAGACCGGACCAGGTCGGATCAGGCTCCGACGGCGTCCTCGACGCTGTCGAACAGCGCTACCCCTGGCTGCAGGGTGTCGGTGCGCGTGAGGTCAACGGTGGCTTCCACTCCTCCGGCAGCGTCGTCGTGGTCACGTCGGTCGACGCCACACCGGTCACGTACTCCTTCGTCCTGCACCCGGCACATCCGGAGACCCCGCCGGAGTTCGCGATCGCGTCCGCTCCCGCCGCCGTCGAGGACCTGATGGTCGCCCTAGTCAGCGTCGGCCCCGACCGGCAGATCTACTGGGCCGAGCGGCTACTGAACTGACCAGCCGCCTGAAGTGCCATCACCTTCCGTAGCCTGAAGTTGACGCACTCCGATAGGCTTCGACCATGTAGGAGAGTGACCGCCGTAGCCGGGCTCGTCGCAGGACCGACGTCGGGGAGGAACACGTGGAACTCGTGGTTCAACTTGGTTAGCATCCAGGAATCAAGGCCGGTCTCGCCCAGGCCGCAGAGCACGGCAACACGAGCCGGCAGCAGCTCATGGCGGCGGTGAGGACCCTGGACAACATGCTCAGCCAGCTCCACGCTGTTTCGGCCGGCACCGGGCATCACCTGGTGAGCGAGGCAATCGGCCGCTGCGAGCAGGCCAAGCGGCAGTTGGAGGAGTCCGCCGGCCTCATCCACCGAGCGGGCGAGTCGACCCGCCGGTACGCCGGTATCCTCGGGTAGCGGCGATGAGCGTCAACGAGGTCAAGAGCCGGCTACGCGAGGGGACCGAGGCGCTGCGGTCGGCAGCTGACACCATCCATTCCGTACGGGAGACCGTCCGGTCCTGTCATCTCGCCGCCATCGCGGTCCTCACCGACAGCCAGCACTCCCACGTCACCACCGCACTCCACCGGCTACGCGAAGCCGACCACGAAGGCGAGCTGGCGCTCAACAGGATCGACGGCTGCACTGACAGCGCCGAAAGGTACTCGAAGGCTCTCGGGTGAGCAGCGGCAGCGTCGGCGACGTCATTGCGGTGCTACGGAAGATTCTCGACGACCTCGATGGCGCGGCAGTCGCGGCAAAGACCGCACAGAAGTCGTCCGCGGCCGGTGCGCGGCACTACCAGACCGCGACCGAGGGCGCTGACAGCTCTCACGCCACCGCAGCGCGCACGCAGGCCAGCGAGGCCGCCGCGAAGTCCGGCAAGATCGCCCGGCTCATCGCCGAAGCAGCAGCCGAGATCTCCCACTACGCCAACCGCGTCGCCCCGGGCTCCGTCCCGACCCGTACCTCCGCCACCGGAGGCATGCCGTCTGGCGAGGCGTTGGCCAGACCTGGCCACAAGAAGGGTTCGCTGGCTGCCAAGGCACTCGGCCGCGTCGGCCAGGTGCGCAGCTCGGACGACGGGTTGCAGCACTTCGGCAAGTTGGGCGGAATTCTCCAGGACGCCGCAAAGGGCTCCGGCGGGACAGCGGTCAGCAAGACGCCGGATTTTTCTTTCCGGCCGACTCACCAGCCAAGTGCGCCCGTCGGTGATGGGCTGCTCGCCGCGCTGGCAGTGGCCATCGTCGGAGCGAAGGGCGTAGAGCTGATGTCTCGCATGCGCAGGCGGACAAGAAACGACGACACCAAGGAAAAAGGATAGAAAATGGAAGAGGAAACCAAATTCCTTCGCGCCCTGCTTCGCCAGGACTGGGAAACCTACGACTCGTTCACCGAAAAGTTCCAGAGCGAGGGCAAGGGCACGCCTGTTGCCATCATCGGTTACAGCTTCTTCGTCGCCGTTCAGCGACGATTCGCCGAGAACAAAGACGCCCGCGAGATTATCCGATTCGTAGCGGATGCGCGAGCCCGACTGCTAGAAGGACGAGAGCTTCCCGCCAAGGAGGGCGAAGCCCTGATCTACGCCATGCTGGACATGGACATGCCCGGCGTCGAGGAGATCGTCGAAGACCTAGACGTCGGCGTGATGGCCGAGATTCAGGGACAGCTCCTGTTCCGGCTGGTCGAAGATGCGGAGCTGACGGACGAGCAACTGGACGAACTTCTCCTCGAAGCCGAGGCACTACTCCACGAGAACCACCCTGTCGAGTAGCCGCCAGAACGGCCGGCGCGGCCGGCGCCTCGACGTGGCCAGGACACCCATGACGGCGATCACCGTCAGTACGGTGGGCAGGCCCACCGCGACCAGCAGCAGGGACGGGGGAGCCGATACCCCGGGCACGATGTAGAGCCGGGCCAGGAAGCCGCCCGGGACGAGGAACGCGGCCAGCACCGTGATGGTGACGACGAGGCGACGTGGTCGCGCGGGCGGCCGTCTGGTCACGGCCGGACGGGTCGACGCCGACCAGACCACAATGCCGACAACGAGCCCACCCGCAGCGAGCCAGGGCAGCAGCCGAGGATCCGCCCAACCGCCGCGCACCACCGCCATGTTGACTCCCAGCAGTACGACCGAGCCGGCAAGCGTCGGTCGCAGTGGTCGGCCTCGGTAGGCGGCGGCGCACAACAGGCACAGTGCGGCACACACGATGCCGCACAGTTGCAACTCGTGCATCCACACCCGCCCCTCCTGGGTCGACCACCCCTGCCAGCCGGCGGGCTCCGAGGACGGCCATGAGCCGTCCGGCAGAGGGCCCGTCCAGGAGTTCTGTACCCCGATGTTGGGGGTCAGGTAGGCCAAGGTGACCGCCCAGGCCAGGACCGAGTAGACCGCACCGGCGAGGGCGGTGCGGTGCCACCACGGGCCACGTGCGACAGCCGGGGTCTGGCCGGTCAAACCTGCGCCGGTCAAACCTGCGCTGGTCACGGTCGGGCTGGTCCGTTCGGACCCACGCTGACCGGGGATGCCCCGGCCGGGATCGGGTGCCGTCGACGTGCTGGTCGCGGCGGCCTCGATCGGCCGGGCGAGTCCGATCGCATGGGCCAGGGCAAGCACCATCGAGACGAGGGTCAGATTGGGCAGGATCGCCAGGGCGGCCTCTATCGGCAACGAGGTGTCGAAGGCGTCGTACGTCAACAGCAGGATCGGTTCGCGTACCAGATAGGTGAGCCACCACCAGGGCTGACCCGCCGCTTCGGCCGGTGTCTGGGGTGCCACCAGCACCATCGTGTAGGCGCTGACCAGCGTCAGGGCGGGAGCGGCCAGCACGGCCGAGCCGACGGCCGACACCAGACTCCTGCGGCGGGACAGCGCCGCGACGCCCGCCGCCACCGGCGGGAGCAGCACCGACAGACAAAGTGCCACGGCGACGGCGAACCAGGAGCCGTCCCAGACCCTGTTCGCGCTACGGGCCAGCACATCGAGGGTGAGCAGGCCGGCTGTCACGGGTAGGGTCGCCCACCCACAGCCTGCCGGGCTGACCGGCCGGCCGGCACGTCGTCGCAGCAGCCGCCGGGCCAGCAGCGTGCCGACGACTGCCGCGATAAGGATGTAAGCCACATAGCTCACGGCGAAGAAGGTAATGACCGAGGCCATCGGTGTACGCGCCACCGCGTCGATCAGCCAGGCCAGGTGAGGACACCGCCATCGCTGCCGTGACCAGCACGAACAGCGGCGCAAGGAACAGCCATCCCGCGTGTATCTGGGTGGGTGAGGGTCTGGGCAGCCGGGGCAGCGGTACCGGATCCGCGCCCGGCGGGCGGGCGAGCGCGAGACTGGCCGCGAAGCGGAGCTGCCGCCACTTCCGCGGCGCAGCGACAGCGCCTTCCCCATGGCCGAGGGCGTACAACTCGCCGGCCCACTCCCGGCTCATCTCCTTCGCGCAGGTGTGCCGGCCAACGCCGCGCCGCCGCAGCCAGCAGCCCACTCGGCGATCCGCTGGGGCAAGGTGCTCACCACCCCGGCGCCGATGTGAAGGTGGCGGCGTCGGCGGCCCGAGTGCCACCGGCGCCGCGCGGGCGCAGTTTCGCCCGCAGGGCCGCGAGCTCGGCACGGGCCGCCACGACTGGGCTGACCGGTGGCCTGCATGAGCTCCAAGCCGTACCGGCCAGCCTGCGGATCGTCGAGGAGCACCGTCAACACCTGAGCCACACTGGTGGTGACCCGGACACGTTCGGGTCTATCCCTCAAACTGGTCCGGGTGTCCGCCGACGTTGCCTCCGCCACCTCTGCTCAGGGCTGCAGCCACCATGGACTGCTGTACGCCACCCCGAAGTCGTTGCACGGATGACCGGACGGGCCGGGCGTCGGGTTGGCCAGCTCCGGGTCGGAGACCCGCAGCACGACCCAGTCGCCGTCGGCGACGTCGAGCGGCACGGTGAAGTCGGCGACCGACCCGGAGACGGTGTCGACGACGTCAACGACGGTCGGCACCGAGGTCCCGGGGCGCAGCACCTGGATCCGCAGCGGCTTGCCGTCCCACACCGCACCCCGGTCCAGGTCCACCCGGAACCGGACGTCACCGGCGACCAGCCCGATGACCCCACCCATCCGTACGCCGTTGGCGGCCGCGTCCAGCCGCAGGCCGGACACCCGGGTGGCGAAGCAGCGGCGGGCCGCCATCGCCTCGAACACCGCCGCACGGGTGTTCTCGGCGACCCACAGACCGCTGCGGCCCTTGCCCTCGTGGAAGCCCCAGCTGGTCCCGTGCTCGTCGGTGACCCCGGTCAGACCCGGCCGCCAGCCGGCGTTGAGGCAGGCCACCAGCGGCGATGCCACCCAGGACGACCAGCCCTCGAACAGGTAGTCGTCGGTCCGGTTGAACATCTCCAGGCCGACGAGCTGCTGCCGCGCCGAGGCGTCGTACGAGAAGTTGTCGAACCGGCCGATCTCCCGCCCCGGGTGGTTGAAGCTGGCCAGGCCGCCGGGCCGACCGGCCAGCCACCGGTAGAGGCTGCCGGGGCTGCCGGCCCGCAGCAGGTCGGCGAAGTCCGAGGTGTTCCACACGTTGATGTGACCCTGCAACGGGTGCGACCACTCGAAGCCGCGGATCGCGGTGAACTGACCGGGGTCGTCGGCCGCGTTGGCGAGCGCACCGGTGGTCCGCCACTCCGACCGGCTGAGCCCGCTGATGGCGAACATCGTGGCGTGGTCGGTGAGCGCGGCGACGTCGAGTCCGGCCTCGCGCATCGAGGCGAACGCGTCGTCGGCGCTGCCGTCCCCGTCGGACATCACGGTGTGGTTGTGCAGGTCGGCGTGGACCAGGGTGGTCCCCTGGCTGATCCGCGACGCCCGGGAAGCGCCGGGCGCGGCCATCGCCGGCGCGCCGGCCGACGCCGCACCGGCTGTCATCGCGGTGCCGGCCCGCGCGGTGCCGGGAACGGCGGCGAGCATCAGCAGGCCGCCGGCGGCGGCCAGCATTGATCTGCGTCCGAGGCCGCCGGTCGGGTGCCCGGCAGGATCGATCTGGCCGTACGGCAGCTGGCCCGACTCGTGGTCGTCGCGCTCGTGGTGGTGGTGGTGGCAGCGGTGGGGGTGCGGTTCACTCATGCCGAACATTAAATCGATAGAAGTCTTTCAAGCACGCTGCACCGAGTTGTCCGGCAGACGAACACCACACGTCTCACCCGACGAGGGCCACCCGCCGACTGTGGTGCAGCATGATCACTTAACCGCCCGGTGACGAGGCGCCGACCGGCCGAGCGTCGGCTGACGAGGACACCCACTTGGCCCTCGCACGAGATTCCCAAGCAGGTGCACCTCGGCCTCTGAAGAGTTCGCGGAGTGGCTACGGTCCGGAGCGGGTGTTTCTCGGCTATCAGTGTCAGGCGTCGTTCGCCATGGAGTCGGACCGTCCGGACCTCGTCCAGCAGTTGCTCGATGACGTCGTGGCCGCCGGCGAACGAGATCGAGGCGGTGGATTTCGACGTAGCGACCAAAGGCGAGACAGGATCGCATCGTGGCAGTCATCAAGGTCGTCGACGGAGCCGTCCACCGTGCGGCCGGCCCGCGCCTGGCGCGGGCCGGCGGCGCGCTCGCCCCGTGCGAGCCGGGTGACGCCAAGGCGACACCCGCGTTCGACCTGGACCCGCCGGTACGGCACGTCATCCACACCGTCGGGCCGATCCGGGAAGGCGGCGGCCACGGCGAAGCCGAGATCTGGCCTCCTGCTACCGGCGCAGCCTGCAGGTCGCCGACGAACTCGGCGCGCGCACGGTCGCCTTCCCCGCGATCGCCACCGGCGTGTACGGCTTCCCCGCCGACCGGGCTGCCCGCCGGGTCGGAACCTGGGACGTGTACGCAGAGTTCGTGCACCTCCGGCTCGGCATCGGCGCGGTAGCCGAGGTCGAGCTTGATGCCGCCGACCGTTCGTCCCTGCTCGCGCAGCCACTGGTTGCGGTCACAGTGTTCGCCGGTCAGGTCCTCGGCGGGATTGGTGGAGGCGGCGGCCGGGCCGGCGGTGGCGACGGACAGAAGCCTTCTATATTGGGGCGATGGCGTCGGTCCGGCAGTTCCAGGTCACCTTTGACTGCGCACAACCTGAGCGCGTCGCCCGCTTCTGGTGCGAGGTGCTGGGGTACGTCGTACCGCCGCCCCCGAAGGGGTTCGCCAGTTGGGACGACTTCGACCGCGCGCTGCCGCCCGATCGTCAGGGTTCGGCATTCGCCTGTGTCGACCCCACGGGGGTGGGGCCACGGCTGTTCTTCCAGCGCGTGCCCGAAGGCAAGACGGTCAAGAACCGGCTGCACCTCGACGTACGGGTCGGCACCGGTCTCGTCGGTGACGAGCGCGTGGCCGCGCTCGAGGCCGAATGCGCACGACTGGTCGCGCTCGGCGCGGTACGCGTACGGCTGCTGCGCGCCGACGGTGTCAGCGAGTCGTGCCTCGTCATGCGGGACGTCGAGGGCAACGAGTTCTGCCTCGACTGAGCAAGGGCAGACGTCGCCGGATTGAACGGTATTTCAGTCAGGGACGTGGACGACCGCGGCCGGCGCAATACGACGTTCGTCCCGTTGGCCCGTGCGCCGTCCGTCCCTACGGTGCGACCATGGTCAAATTCCGGTCCCGCCTCGCCTTCATAGCTGTCCTCTCGACGATCGCCCTGGCCGGGTGCACCGATTCGGGGTCCCCCGGCGAGCCCGCCGATACGACCGTCAGTAGTGACGACGGGACCACCGCGACCGCCGATGCGCAACCGGGGTCCGACGACCCGCCCGCCGACGGCGACGGCTACGAGCGATCCGACGAAGGCACCGGGGCGGTCACCGTCGACGGCACCATTCACCAGGACTTCGAGGGCGAGTGCGAGTTCATCAGGAGTCTCGGTGCGCAACCCGTCGAGGATCCCTTCGCCGAGGACGTCCGGCTCCTTCTCGGCGTCGACAACTTCGACTCCGGCGACCCCGACGCCCAGTCGTTCACCGCCATCTCGAATCAGACGTTCCGGCACGTCAACCAGGAAAGCGGCTTCAAGAGCACCTTCGACTCGATCGAGATCGCCGGGCCGGTCACCCAGGGCGCGAGCGAGGACATCGCGCTGGTACGCCTGGTGGGCTCGACCAGTGCCGGCTCATCGGTCGAGATGGAGATCGTCTGCATCCTCGACAAGCCGTGACCGCTGGAAATCATCCGGCCCGCCCGTAGGCCGGGGCCCGAGCAGGACCGCCACGAGAGCCGCCCGGGACTGTACGCCGACGACGCTGAACGTCGCCTCCAGGTGTTTGCGCACCGTGGAGGCGGTGATGCCCAGCGCCCGGCCGATCTGCACGTTGGTCGCGCCGGCAATGACCAGCCGGGCGATCTCGGCCTGCCGGCCGGTCAGGCCCAACTCCCGGCAGCGGCGGCGGCGTACGGCGTCCCGGTCGCGCAACATCAACGAGTACGGGCCGACCGCCGTCGTGGCGACCATCGCCTCGACCGGGCAGTCGGCGGTACCGAGATGGATCGGCCTGGTCATTCTGCCGACCTGCCAGCGCGCCCCGATGGTCTCGCGGAGCCGCCGCCAGAACCACGTCGAGGTGAGGTCGGCTCCGACGCGCAGGTCGAGCCCGACCCGGTCACCGATCGCCTCCGCCTCCACGCTCGTGGTCAACACCGTGCCGCCCTCGGCGAGCCGGACCACGGTCCACCCGTCCGCTGCCAGGACGACGTCGTTGGCGCGGGCCCGTCCCGACCCACTGACCAGCCGGTACAGGTTGATCAGGTGCGGGCGCAGGTCGCACAGGACCTGATACTCGTCGGCGCTGAACGGCGAGCCGTCACGGTTGACCGTGAAGCCGGTCACCAGCCCGGGTTGGTTGAGGACGCCCAGTGCGGCCTGACTCTCGATGCCGTTCGCGGCGTAGAACTCCTGGAACAGAGCGGTCTGGCGAAATGCGTCTTTCGGGTCGACGTCCGCCCAGGACGCCACTGAGCCGCCGCCGGCAATGTGTGCGACCAGCGGGTTCTGTCGTGCGATGCGGCCGAGCGGTGCGGCGTACCGCTCGAACCACTCGATACCCGGGTACGGCCACAGGTATCCGGATACCACCTCGGTCCTGAGGTTGACCTCCGTGTACGACACGCTGACACAGGGCATGAGGCGGAAAAGCTCGCGACAGCCAGCCTCCGCGAACTCGCCAAGGTCGCGGGACCGGCTGACCGCCTCGACCACCGTCAGGAGGGCACCCGACCCGACGGTGGTCATCGCCGTACCACCGGCACCCGGTCGGTGTCGGGGAGGTGGGACGGTCGGAGGCAACCAGCAACGCTCATCCGCACAGTGTGCCCGACCGCTGCACCTCGACACCTTGGCGATACACCCTAACCATGATCAAATACCACATCTCAGGCGCAGTCGTGGACCGTCAACTGCGGCGTGGCGCGGCGCTTCGACGCGGCTGCGGCACCGGCCTCGCCACCGCACGGCTCCTTCTCGATCTCGCCGTAGCGCAGCAACGCACCCCAACCGCCCGGCCCCGGATTGCCGCCGCACGCGCCCGGGAGGCACTGGCCGAAGCGGTCTACCGCCAGAAGGTCGCCACGCTGTGCCGGCGCGCCCGCGAACTGCAGGCCACGCTGCCCGCAGCGGAAACACTGGCGACCGGTGGCGCCGGGCCGTTCCCGCCGGATTTCGGGCGTCCGAACGGCGCGGGCGGTCATGCTCGGTCCGGTGCGCACGAGGTGTCGTACGGCTGACCGACGAGCGGCGGTTCGACGTACCGGTCGTGCTGGTGTGCCCGGAGTTCACGCCGGCCCATGCGCAGGAGATGATCACCGCCGGGCAGGTCCCCGAGCTGGCCCGGGCCAAGGACCTCGACCTGGTCGACATCGACTCCGGGCACTGGCCGATGCTCACCCGACCCGCCGAGCTCGCCCGGATCCTCGCCGATGTCTAGCTGCGGACAGCGGCGTTGGCGGGTACGGGCACTATCGTGCTGGGGTGCGCATCCGTTTCGACGTCCCGGCCGATCCCGACTACCCGGGCAGGGCGGCCGCCGCGCTCAGCCGGGTGCGGCTGGCCAAGTACGGCTACATCGGCGCGATCCTGGCGGTGACCGGGGTGGCCGCTTTCGTCGCCGCGCGGGAGTACGGCTGGGGCGAGCAGTTCTCGCTGCTGTGGATGTCGCTGGTCACCGCCGGCGTGCTGTCGATGCTGTACGGGCCGTGGGTGCGCTCACGCGCCCGGCGCCGGTCCGGCGAGTACGCGGTCGACGGCGGCTACGACATCACCGACGACACCATCACGATGCGCAGCGGTACGGAGTTCGGCGACATCGCCTGGGACAGGGTCAGCAAGGTGCTCGACACTCCCGGCTTCTGGATCGTGTACGTGGGCCGGATGCCGGCGACCGTGATCCCCCGTGAGTTGATGTCCGCCGACGACGTCGAGACGTTACGGGACTTCATGGCCAACCGCGGCCTGCTCCAGACCGGGTGACGGGGCCTCGGCCGTACCGCTCGACGAGCGCGGTGCCGATCGAGGCCAGCTGGTCCCGCACACCGGCGGGGCCGGCGACCTCGAGCCATTCGACCAGCCAGGCGAGCTCGCCAGCAAGCGTGTACTCGCTGTAGCCACGGATCACCACCTCGACGCGGCCGTCGGTCGTGGGGCCACCCACCTCGAGCCGGTCGCCGAGAGCCATCCGGAGCGTGCCGATCCTGTCGGGCGCGCAGACCGCCTGGATCTCGACGGGCATCCGTCTGCGGTCGACCTCGTCGGCGATCTCCCGCCAGCTTTCGGCGAGGTCGAAGTCCGCCGGCCGGTGCACGGCATCGTCGGTCGGCTCGACGGCCGACACCCGGTCGATCCGGAAGGTCCGCCGGCCGGCCTCGGTGGCGGCGACGAGGTACCACCACGGATCTTTGGCAACGACGCCCAGCGGGTGGACGGTCCGCTCGCTCACGCTGCCGGTGCTGTCGACGTAGCCGAGCCGCACCTGGACGCCCCGGATCACCGCGTCCTGGAGTTCGTCGAGGAAGCGTGGCGGCGGGCGGTCGGCCCGGCTGGTCCCCCACCGTTGCGGGTCCACGACGATCGACGACGCCGCTGCCTGCGCCTGGGCCCGGAAGGGCTCCGGCAGGGCCTGGACGAGCTTGCGCAGCGCTGCCTTGACCTCCGGTGTCGCGGCCGAGGCCGGCCCGGCGACCAGGAACAGGGCGCGGGCCTCGCCTGCGGTCAACCCGGACAGGTCGGTACGGGCACCGCCGACGAGGCGCCAGCCGCCGCCACGCCCCTGCGTGGCGTACACGGGCACCCCGGCCATGGCCAGGGCGTCGAGGTCGCGGCGGGCGGTGCGCTCGGAGACCTCCAGCTCCCGGGCGACTTCCGCCGCGGTCACCTGCTCGCGCTGCTGCAGCAGCAGGAGTACGGCCACCAGCCGGTCGGTGCGCATGCCGCCAAGATTGTCAGATAAACCGGTCATGAGGTGACCGGTTATGGTCGGCAGGATGGCGGCATGAACTTTCCCGAACCCAGTCTTGTCCCCGTCAACGGCGTGCAGCTCGAAGTCTTCGAGGCTGGCCGTCAGAACGCCGGAAAGCCGATCGTGCTCTGTCACGGCTGGCCGGAGCATGCCTTTTCGTGGCGCCATCAGATGCCGGCCCTGGCGGCGGCGGGCTACCACGTCATCGTCCCGAACCAGCGCGGCTACGGTAATTCGTCGCGCCCGACAGAGGTCACCGACTACGACATCGCGCACCTGTCGGGTGATCTCGTCGCGCTGCTCGATCACTACGGATACGAAGATGCCACCTTCGTCGGCCACGACTGGGGTGCGATGGTCGTCTGGGGGCTGACCCTGCTGCATCCGGACCGGGTGAACAAGGTGATCAACCTGAGCCTGCCGTACCAGGAGCGCGGGGAGACGCCCTGGATCGAGCTGATGGAAGCCGTACTCGGTGGCGACTTCTACTTCGTCCACTTCAACCGGCAGCCGGGGGTCGCGGACGCCGTGTTCGACGAGAACACCTTCCAGTTCCTGCGCAACCTGTACCGGAAGAACCTGCCCCTGATGGAACCTCAGCCCGGCATGGCGTTCATCGAGCTGGCCAGGGCGGCAGCACCGCTCGGTGAGCCGGTGATGAGCGACAGCGAACTGGCCGTGTTCGTCTCCGCCTTCGAGTCGACCGGGTTCACGGGCAGCATCAACTGGTACCGCAACCTCGACCGCAACTGGCATCTGCTGGCGGACGTCGACCCGATCATCCAGCAGCCCACGCTGATGATCTACGGCGACCGGGACATGATCGCGAAGTCCGACCGACTGGCAGAGTTCGTGCCCAACGTGGACGTGGTCACCCTGGACTGCGGTCACTGGATCCAGCAGGAGAAGCCGGAGGAAACGACCCGGGCAATCCTGACCTGGTTGGAACAGCAGGACGGCACCCGGGACAGGTAGACCCTGACGGCGTCCTGACGACCCAGGGTGGCCGTCGGCCCGAGGAGTAGATCTATCCTCCTTGGATGGAGAGTTCCGAGAGCGGATACCGTTGGGAGACCGCCAGCGCAGGGCAGATCCCGCCCGGCGCCGTTCCCCACGGCTACGAGGAGAACGGCGCGCTGCACGTCGGCAAGGTGCGGCCCGCTTTCGGCGCGGCCAACATCGGGTACGGCAAGAACGAACGCACGGTCGCGACGTACGAGGTGCTGCTGGACCCGCAGCCGGCTCCTGCCCCGCGTGTCAGCGACCGCGCCGGGGTCCAGATGGAACCCACCTACGCCGACTTCGGCACCGACCCGGCACGCACCGGCAACGTCAGCATCACCGACATCGACCGGGCGAGGGACGCCGACGGTCACCTGGCCGTCGGGGCAGGCGGCTCGGTCGAGCTGGAGTTCGACGTACCCGACCCGGAGGTCGTCGGCGAGGCATGCGTCGCCGTCGTGGCGCTTGCGTCGATGCTCTCTGACTCGCCCGGATACGCCCCGCTCACCGTTCGCCTCAACGGCAGGCCACTGGCCGACCGGCTGCGGATCCCGAATGGTGGCGGGCTGCCGCAGCGGCTGATCTTCGCGGTCCCGGCTGAGGATCTGCTGGCCGGCCGCAACACGCTGCGGGTGGAGAGCGGTAACGACGCCGAGAGCATGCTGTGGCTGTACCGGGTGACGATCGACCCGATGCACGCGCACGACCAGGCCAGGTCGGCGCTCGAGAGCCAGCTGACCGCGGAACCGGTGCTGAGGTACGCCACCAGGCGGGGTGAGGTCACTATCTTCATCGACCGGGGCGAGCATTGCCTTCTCGAGCACGTGGCCTGGGCCGACGATTCCGGCGCCGAGTACGCCGTCACCTTCGAGGCCCAGCAGGCTGCCTTCTACGGGTGGTGTCGCCGGCCGGGCAAGCGACCGAAGGAGTTCCGCGGCCAGCTCATCGAACGTAGTCCCGCCACCAGCGATGCCTCGCGATACGTGGCCCAGGAAGGCTGGGGTGGTGGCTGGTACCCCTCGCACGACCTCCTGCTCGCGGTGGGGGTGGGTGGTCGCCCGCTCACCCGGTTGGCCTGGCGCGACAACCGGGGCGGAACCGGCACGATCGCCTTTGACGACGGCGCGTTCCTGGGGACCCATCAGCGGGTCGGAGAGGGCCCTGTCGGCTACCGGGGCCGAATGAGGTAGGAGCAACGCTGCCGGGCAGCCCGGCCAGGCCGGACCACACCCCCTCACCCGCACAGTCAGCCGGGAGTTACCGCTGGTTTCCCGCGCGCAGCCAGGCGATGTAGTCAGCGGCAGCCGCGGCGGTGTCGTACCGGGGGTTGAATCCGGTGTCCTCGTGCAGGCGGGTGATGTCGAGCCAGCTCACCGGGCGGTCTCCGCCCGAGGGAAGTTCGCACCGGAAGCCGGGGTCGACGGAGGCGATCGCGGTGACGACGTCGGCATTGCTCGTGGCACGACCAGAGGCGACGTTGTATGTCGAGTGGGTCAGCTTCTCGGCGAGCTGCAGCAACGCGAGTGCGCGACCGGTGTCCTTGACGTAGAGCAGGTCGAGAGCGTCTTCGGCGTGCGGCGGTGCGAGGAGTCCGGACAGGTCGGGTTCGCTGCGCCGGGCTGCGGCATGAGCCAGGGAGGGCGCGGCGAAGAACGGGTCGGGCAGGTGTCCGCCGGGACCCCAGGTGCCGGAGATGCGGGCGTTGACGATGTCGACGTCTGTCACGTCCGAGAGGTGGCCGGCGAGGAGTTCGGTGATCTTCTTGAACGTCGGGATGGCGTGGCCGTGCCCCAAGGGGATCGGCACGTCCTCGGTCAGCGCGCCTTCAGAGGTGAAGCCGTAGACGCCGATGGTGCTGGCGGTGACGACGCGGCGCACACCCCAGGTCCGCGCGACGCGGACGATGTTGAGGAACGCCTCCAGGGCTCCTCCCGTCGCTCCAATCGGGTCGACGTCGGTCGCCGGCCAGGGCAGGGCGAGAGCGAGGTGCACGATTCCGGTTATCGGGTACCGCCGGCCGACGGCGAGCAGCGCGTCGAGGTCGGCGACGTCGGCCTGGACGACGTGGATGGGCAGGTCCGCCAGGTGTGGGGGGATTCGGGGGGTGCGGCGCTGGAGCAGGACGCACTCCTCGCCGGCCTCGGCGAGGGCGCGGACGGTGTGGGAGCCGATGAAACCGACCCCTCCGGTAACGAGGATCATGACGAGCCTTTCGCGATAAGTCTGATCGTCAGCAATACTGACGATCAGACTATGCCTAAGATGGGAGCCGTGTCCACCGAGCCGAGCGCCACCGCTGACCCGCACGAGGTCCTGGGGTACCTCCTCAAGCACGCGGCCCTGAAGCTCACCGCGTTGACCGACGCAGCGCTCGAGCCGCTGGGGATCGACAGCAAGGACTTCGGAGCGCTCCGGGTCCTGGCCCACCGGGAACCGACCTCGCAGCTGCAGGTGGCGCAGACCCTCGGCATCGACCGCACCACGATGGTCGCCTTGCTGGATGTGCTTGAGCGCAAGGGCATCATCACGCGCCGACCGGACCCCACAGACCGGCGCAGGAACGTCGTTGAGCTCACCGAACAGGGGTTGCAGACCTACGACGCGGCACAGGTGGCGTACGGGAAGGCCGAAAGTGCGTTCCTGGCCGGGATCAGTCCGAGTGCGACAAGTCAGCTTCGCCGGACACTGCGGACCCTCGTGGAGAACTGACCCGACCCCCAGCGTCGTACGACGCACGGGCCGACTTCGCCGCATGCTGTGCTCGTGCGACGGTGGACGAGGTGGCGGTCAGCTGCGGACGGGTCGGCAACCAGACGGTCTCAATGCCGAGCCGCTCGTTCATCCCGGCGAGCTGGTGCTCGTAGTGGAGGTCCGCAGCCGTACGCACGCCACGGACGATGACCGTGGCGCCACGGCGCAGGCAGTAGGCGGCGGTCAGGCCAGTCCAGGTGTCGACCTCGACATTGCCCCAGTCCGCTGGGAGGGCGTCGCGTACGCGTACCGCCCTGGCCGTGGCCTCGGCGGTCGGTTGCTTGTCGGCGTTCACCGCCAACAGCACAATGATCCGGTCGAACATCACCCGGGCACGGGCCACCAGGTCACGGTGCCCCGGGGTGAACGGGTCGAACGTACCGGGATAGACCGCCAACGAAGCGCGCACCGACGTCAGCCGGCCGTGATGGGGTAGCTGTTCTGGAAGGCGAGCCGCTGGTCAGCGTCCGCCGCGATGCCGTCAAGGTGATCGTCGAGGTTGACGAAAGCCTGCCAGGGCTCCTGCCCGGAGGAGGCAGCGAGGCGGTCGACGACGAGTTGTTCGAGGTCGACGACCCGTTTGGCCTTCCAGATCTTGTCGGCCAGGCTGACCAGCAGGTCCTCGCACTCGATGCCGGGCGACTGCCAACTGGCGTGCGTCGCGGCGAAGCGCGCCAGGTACGGGCCGACGCCGGCGTCGAGCAGGATCTGTTGACCGGCCGGCTCGTGCCGCGAACCCGGCCCGGACAACTCCGCCACGTAAACGGTCTTGCCGATGTCGTGGGTGGCAGCGCCGAAGAGTACGGCGTCGCGATCGACGGCCAGGGCCGGGTAGTGGACGGCCAGCCAGCCCGTGAGCTGGGCGGCGACGTCGTATACGGCGCGCAGATGCGCGGCCAGCCGCGGCGGCGCGTCGAGCCTGAGCAGAAGGTCACCGACCGGAGCCGGCAGCGGCCGCAGCGGCGGATCATCCAGGGCATGGCGCAGCGTCAACGGCATATCTGCTCCATGGCGCTCGGCTGTTGGGTCCCGGCGAACAATCGTAGGGCGCAATCAACTGACCACGTGCCGCCGGTAGCGCGCAGCCCGCTGATCGGTCCGCCAGCACCAGGGGCGTTCGGGCAGTTCGACCTTGCGTCGTACGTTGGCCGGGCATCTGGTGTCCGAGGGGTACCGGACAACCTGGACCGATCGGGTGGTCCTGATCCCTGAGGGTGAAACCGGCTGACCGCGTGGATGCCCGCAAACCTGCGCCTGACCTGGGCGGAGGTCGCGGAGCCGGAAACGATCGAGGCCCAACTCTGTCCGGAGCGTGCACCCGCCGCTCAACGTTCGCGGAGTCGACCCCGGGCACCTCCAGGCGGCTGTGGTCGCAGCCCGGAGCTCGTACAACTCCAGCAGCCGCTTCGGATGCTCCGTCGAGGTGACGCCTACGCACGTCAAAATTGCCCCGTGAGGTGTCCGAGCGTCACCTCGATGCACGTCGGCCGTCAGCCGCGCTTCGATGGGCATCTGATGCGGGGGTGGGCAGATCGTCGAGGGTCACGGTGCCGTGCAGCAGCTCGACGACCCGGTCGGCGCTGATCACGCCCCGCCGGTAGGCGCGCATCGCCGCCTGCGCGTACGCCGGGGCGAGCGCCGGCGACCGAAGCTCCTGCGCGAACCGCGCGCCACGTACCTCGATGTAGTCGCCGACGGTCGGCCGCTGCGCCTGCAACAGGTCGCGCTCGGCCCGGGATATCAGTTCCAAGGTGTACGCGTGGGAAACAACCGCCGACCAGTTCACCCGATACTCGGCCGACAGGACGAACAGTCGTTGACGGGGGTAGTCCCACTCGCCCGACAGCTCGGCCCAGCGGGACCTGACCGACGGCCCGGGCATCAGGAAGTGGATCGCGAAGGCGTCGATCAACGCTTCCCGCTCGGACCGGCCGGAGCCGCCACTGACGTCCGCCGCGTACTCGTCGGCGAGCAGGTGGTGACCGAGCTCGTGCGCGAGATTCACCCGCCGCTGACCGGCGATCGCGGCACCGTTGACCAGCGCCACGCCCACCTGACCGGTCCGCAGATAGCCGCAGTCGATCACCCCCGGACCCAGGTCGAGCGAGAACGCGAGCAGGCCCAGCCGTTCGACCATCGCCTGCAGGTCGACCAAGGGGCCGTCCCCACAGCCGAGCAGGGCGCGCGCTTCGGCCGCGCCGGCTTCCGCTTCGGCGAGTGTGGTGACGCCCGATTGCAGGCCTGTGGCCGCCAGCGTCAGTGCTCCGACGTCGGACAGCAGCTCGACGTCGCGGCTGACCTGGTCCAGCGCGTCTTCCAGTCGCTGCACGTCATGGTCGGCCGAGATCCCGGCCCGCCGGCTGGCGAGGGTTTCCGCCGGGGCGGTGAGAAACCATTCGACGGTACGGCCGAGCAGCTCGGCGATCCGCGCCAGCTCAAGCGCGTCCAGTTGACGTTGGCCGAGCTCGACACGGGTCAACGCCGAGCGATGGACGCCAAGTCGTTCGGCCAGCTCGCGCTGGCTGAACCCGGCCAGCTCGCGGGCGGCGGCCACCCGGCCACCCACCTCCACCCAGCTTCGCAACGGCGCACGCATCACAGCCCCAATCTTGCCTCGCCGGTGTGAAAATCACACCGCTGAAGGATAGATCGGCAAGATCTAGTGCGCCTTCCATGCCCCGACAGGTTGCAGCTGTAGTACCACCGGCGGTACCATCAAGCCATGCCGTCCGTAGAGAAGCTCGTCGAAGCGATGCGAAGAAGCCAGCAAAACATCGCCTACAACGACCTCTACCGGGTGTGCGAGCACTACTTCGGGAAGCCGCGACAAGACAGCAGCTCCCATGCGGTGTTCAAGATGCCCTGGCCAGGCGATCCGCGAGTCAACATCCAGAACGACAAAGGCAAGGCCAAGGCGTATCAGGTGCGGCAGGTGCTCAAGGCGATCGAGAAGAAGGAGGTGCTGTGATGCAGTCCGCTGACCGGCCCGAGGTGTCTCACTTCACCTACCGCGTTACGTGGTCGGCCGAGGACGGCGAGTTTCTCGCTACCTGCGCCGAGTTCCCATCCCTCTCGTGGCTGGCATCCTCCCAGATCAAGGCTCTCCAGGGACTTCAGGATCTACTGCGTGAGGTGCTCGCCGACATGGAGGAGCAGGGCGAACAGGTGCCGCAGCCGTTCGCTGACCGCAGCTACTCAGGCAAGTTCAACCTCCGCGTCGGTGAGAGCCTGCACCGCGAACTCGCTATCCGCGCAGCTGAGGACGGCATGAGCCTCAACCAGTACGTCTTGCGAAAGCTCAACGCTGCCTGAACATAGAGCTACCGGAATGCGGGCCAGTGCTCCGGCCTTCAGGCCGGGGGGGTAGGCCCGCGCTGGGAGGGCCGCCAGGGCCCGAGCAGTGCCCTAACCTGGCCGGTTCTGCCGCTCGATGTACTGCTTCACGATGCTCGGTGGCGCGCCGCCGACGGAGCCGGCGAAGTACGAGCCCGACCAGAGAGCTTGTTGGCCCGGTGGTAGTGGCGTGCGAGGTCGGGGAACTCCTGCCGCGGGCTCTGGCAGCCAGCCCGTACTCGTTCGTGCGCCAAGCGGTCGCCGACCATCCGCTCGCCGACGCACGAACCCTGTCTACCTTGCCGACAGACGACCTCGACCGATGGGATCGCAACCGCCTGATCGCCACGATCGCCCGGCACCCGAACGCCGACCGGACAGTGCTGCTCGGCGTACTGGCGCAAAGGCTGATGATGCTGCGGCTGCCTGACGTCAGGCCGTATGCCTGCGCACTCGCCCTCGCGGAGCGTCCCGAGCTTGAACCCTTCGAGGTGTCAGCCCTCAACGATCAGCCTGGCGCCTCCCGCCGGATGCGCCACGGTGTGCGTCGTCGCCTGGCCATTCGTCCACCAGCCCACCGGTCGTTGTCGTCGCCGGACTACGCCGATCGATCATGATCAGGCTCCTGCCTACTGCCGGCGCGCGTGCTCACGTGCCGGCGGGTAGCCGGGCTGGTCTGGCATCCAAATGTGTCGTCGAGGTGAGGCTGACGCACGTCAAAATCGTGAGGTGAGGTATCTGAGCCTCACCTCGATGAAGTCCCCGCCGCCTCAACACCCGTGTCCGCCGCCCGCAGTACGGGCGACGAGCTCTGTCGTCACTTATTCGGGCGATCCCATGACGTCCGCTTCTCTCAGCACTCGTCGTCGTACTCGCTCTCGGGCCGCAACGCCAGCAGGAAGGACACGAAATCTGGGGCGAGCACGGTCACCTGGTAGTCCCACTCTTGATCTACATGGACCACCTGCGGCTCGCCGTCCGGGCCGCAGTCCCGGTAGTCGAACGCGATCATGTCGTGCCCAGCAGAGGGGCAGGTCGCGAAGTACACGCCGATCGGCGGATAGGCCCATTCCTCGATCCAGAACCGACTGCCGGCTTCACCTGCCAGCGAGTATCGCTTCTTCCTCCCGATCCCCATGATGCCGTCCACGGCGACGTGATCCTGCGCCCATGTGGTCCGGCTCGGCGCAGGGCAGCACGGGTCACGCGGTATCCCGCCGTTGTGCGACCTCATCAGCGTCAGGTACGACGTCGGCAGACGGAAGCCCAGTTCGGCCTGCACCGACGCGATCAGAGCGTCCGACGGCGGCGCGTCGACGTAGGTGTCAAGCGCGTACTCGCTGTCGTCCCAGAACGAGGCCACAGCAAGGCCAGGATAGGCGTGCTGAACGGATTCATGGAACATAGTGCTCCTTGCGACCGGTGACGATTGCCGTGCCGTACCTGTCAGCTGGCCATCATGGGCTGCTGGTTCGCAGCGACGCTTCGATGGGCATCGGGTGCGGGGAGGGCAGGTCGTCGAGGGTCACGGTCCGGTGCAGCAGCTCGACGACCCGGTCCGCGCTGATCACGCCGCGCCGGTAGGCGCGCATCGCCGCCTGCGCGTACGCCGGGGCGAGCGCCGACGGCTGAAGCTCCTGCACGAACCGCACGCCACGGACCTCAAGGTAGTCGCCGGCCGTCGGCCGCTGCACCTGCGGCAGGTCGAACCCGGCCCGGGAGATCAGCTCCAAGGTGTACGCGTGGGAACGGCCGCCGACCAGCTCACGCGGTATTCGGCGGCCAGGATCGACTGGATCGAGGCCTGCTCCATCGCAAGCCGTCAGATCGGGCCAGTCGCCTCCATAGACGCCGTGCCGCCACTCTCGCCTTTCCGACTCGCCTCGACGGGGGCGTCGTGGAGCGGGATGCCGCCCTACAGGCAATCCGGCTCGGCCGCGCGCGCACCGGCACCGTCGAGGTGTTGTTGAGCATCCTGGAGCTGGACGAGCAGCTACACGCTGCCGGCGTGGACCTGCCGGAGCCGGTCGCCGAGCACAACACCGCCGGTCAGATCCGGTCACCCGTTCGCCGGCACGACACACCTGCTGGCGGGCATCCTGCGGGACCGCGACGGCCCAGCCGCTCGACTACTGCGCGGCCTCGGTGCCGACCCCGAGGCCATCTTCGAGCAGACATCCGTACGGCCAGATTGACGAACCGCGCAGCACACCGCTCCCGTGGCGGATGCGTTGGCTACCCGTTCTCTTGGCTGAGCTGGAGACAGGAACGGCTTCCGGGGACAGCCCAGGGTCACAGAAACCTGACGCCGGCTCTCGTGATGTGCGCCGCGAGAACCCTGTGTCCTCCATCGTCGCGCCAAGCTTCGGCGCGCCCACTCTCTCGCAGCAGTTCGTCACCTGCCACAAGGGTGCCGTGATCCCATTCGGCTGGCCAGCCGTCGAATCTGCGCACCTCGACGAGGCCTCGGGCCACCAACGAGACCAGGCCCGGCCCGAGGATTTCAGCGAACCAACTCGCTGACTCGGCCTCGTCCCAGCCGAGTTCCCACAGGGGAAGCGGCGAATCCTCCAGGGGGCAGAGGACCAGCTCTTCTGCGCGGTCCAGACCTTTGTCACCGTCCATCGAGTCCCTCCTCGGTGAGATCCGGTGCTCCCCACGCTTGAGCTGGATCAACCGCGATCCACTCATACCGGCGGGGCGTACTGGCTCCAGTGCGCAGCAACTCTTCGACGCGCTCGGAGATGTCGTCGTGCCCGCTCCGACCGGCCGCACGGGCAGCAAGCGTCCGCTGGCCAGACGGGCCAAGCTCTGCCGAGGAGCGCAACGCTACACGGACGTCGGCGACGGTCAGGCCCGGTAGATCCTCCACGAGGTCAGCCTCGCTCACTTCCTCAGCGACCATTCCAACGGCATGGCAGCACCGTATCCGGCCGACCGGCAGCTCCACGGGATCGACGCCACCCTTCGGCGTGCAGCAGTAGGCTGCTCGAGTGGCCGTACGAGTGGATGCTCGGATTGCCGGCGTGATCCTGGTCGATCCGGCAGGTCGGTTGTTGTTACAGCTCCGTGACGGCAATACCAGCGTCGACCCGTACCGCTGGTGCTTGCCGGGCGGGAACGTCGATCCGGGCGAGGATCCACTGACGGCCGCTCACCGGGAGCTGATCGAGGAAACCGGCCTCTCCGTGCCGGAGCTGCGCCTGTTCTGGCGGGGCCTCGCCCCGTCGGCGAAGTTCCCCGGCGCGGTTGGCGAGTTCTCGATCTTCTACGCGCCAACCGACGCCACGGACGAGGATGTGGTCTGCGGGGAGGGTGCCGCGATGCGGTTCGTGGCCGGCACCGACGTGCGCACCTTGGAGTTCGGACGGGCGTACGGCGAGATCGTCCCGAGGTTCCTGGACTCTCCGCTGTACCGCGAGCTGATCACGGCAGGTTGACCGATGGCAGGCAGCCGGGTGGATCGCTGCCACGGTTGGGCCGTCCGTCAGGAGACGCGTGTTGCGTGGGGCGGCGCGAGCAGATCGTCGATCGCTGCGTAGAACTCCTCGAAGCTATCGATCCGGTCGAGCTTCCCCAGGTAGCGGCGAAACGCCTGGCTAAAGTGGTCGGCAAGCCGACCAATTTCCTCGACCGCCTCGGCAGCCTTCACTGTGAGTTTGCTGGTGAAGCCTAGATCGTGCGCCACCGTCAAGTCCACGAGAATGTCACCGGGCTGCAGGATGTCCGCCAGGTTCGGGCGGTCATCCTGGTTGAGGGCTGCGATCAGAGGCTCGGTCCGGTCTGGATCGGAGAGCGCGAAGAGCGTGAGCTCCGAGCTGGCATCGAACGAGACAGCCAGGTGCAGGTTGAGGAGATCGTCGAAGCTGTCGAGCGTGAACAACCCAGCAAACCCAGCGTGGTCGCGTTCCCACTGATCCGGCGGTGGCCGCATTGGGACGCAGGCTCGGCCAGGGACGAACCCGACGTCGGCCGCAGGCCACTCGGAGGACTCAGAGTCGACCTCGTACTCCCAGCGGACCAACTGCACCGCTCCCCGGACGATGCCGAGGAGCCGCGCTGCTTCATCCCGGTAGTAGGCGGGTATGGCGTACCGACTCCGGCCGGCGGTGAGCGCCCACGCGAACGCCCGCCAGACCGCGAGCGCTTCCCCGTCGTTGTTGTTGATCGCGTACCGACGCCACGGGTTCCGGTGCGGCTCCTCGGGATAGTCCTGCTCCCACAACCCCGTCCACGCCGGGCCAGGCAGCTCCGCCTCGGTCGGACGAGCGACGTAGACGTGCAGCCCGTCTCGGTACTCGTGATCGAACGTCAGGAACCGCTCCCGGTCAGCCATGGCGCCAGGATGCCAAACTCCTGCCGCCGAGCGTCGAGCCCGCTTGTCAAGGGGTAACGGAGGGAAGGCTGGGGATGGTCAGCGGCGGCGGCGGTGGGCGGCGCCGTCGAGGCGGTGGCGGGCGATGGTGAACAGTTCGGTGATCTCGGCCGGCAACCGGGCGGCGGTCTCCCGGTGCAGATGCCGGCGGGCCGCCGCCGGCAGGCCGGTGAGCACGAAGTCGTCCAGCCCGGTCACCAGACACAACCCGCCCAGCCGCGCCTCAAACGCCGGCAACGGTTCGCCGCGCTGTAGGCGTACGGTCAGACGGGCCCAGGCCCAGGCGGCCCGGTTCATGTCCGTAGGGACATGGACCACGGCGGTGGTCAGCAGCCGGCGGCGTACCGTCCGGGGCCGGACCACGCCCGCCGCGGTCAGCCGCCGCGCGACCTGGCCGTGGGCCCGCGGCGCCAGCAACGCCAACCACGTCCCCACCCGCCGGTGCCTCGGCTCCGCCGCCAGCCAGCGCAGGATCCAGCCGCCGAGCGCGTCCACCGGTACGTGCCGCGCGGCCAGCCACAACCGGCCGTCGTACACCCGCAGCGCGCCCGCGTCGACCAGGTCGGCCAGCAGGGCGGCGGCCAGACCGTACCCGACCGGCCCGGCCGGCAGACGCGGCCGACCCGTCACATCATCGGCCGCCAACAGGAAGAACTCGTCCGCCAGCAGCGGCGACCGGCCCCGTACCGCCGCAGCCGGCACCGGCACCCCACCACCAGAAGCAACAGCAGCCGTGGCGGCGGCGGCCTGGGTGCGGTAGACCGTCATGCCGGCTCCCGCCGCCGCGCCCAGGCGATGAACCGCACGTACGACTGCTCCGGCGTCAGGTCGGGCAGGTCACGGGCGGCTTCGGCGGCGAGCTGGGCCACGTACATGCAGCGGCCGATCCGGTCGAAGCTCGCCATCAGCTCCGCGCGGGCCGGCTCGCACGGCCACGGCCGGCGGCAGGCCCGGCACCGCCACGACGGACGCCACGCCACATGCCCGACCCGGCCCACCACGGCCACCACCCGCGCGGTCACCGCCCGGCCCGCCGCCGGGACCGGCCGGGCCACACCCAGGTCCGCCGCAGGGTCACGGTCCGCGCCGGCTGCGGCGCCCACCGACGCCCGGCCGCCTCGACCTGCGCGGGCAGCAGCCCGCCGGTCGGACACGCCGGGCAGGTCAGGGTACGGCCGCAGCCGGGACACCAGCGGTGCCGATGCCGACACAAACTGAACCCGACCACCGCGCCGACCAGCAGCGCGACAGCCGCGGCGAGCACCACATCCAGCATCAACGTACCCCTCTCCCAGCATCGTCCACTGTGTTCATCTGACCGGCTGGGCCTGGAACTGCCGCGACTGCCAGTCCCGCAACGCCTGCTTGATCCGCACGTTCTCGTCCCGGGTGACCGCCAACTCGGCCCGCACCGCCGTCAACTCGTCGGCGACCAGGTGCAGGAAGGCGCGTACCTCGGCCGGGTCGCAACCGCGCCGGGCGCGGACCGCGAACCGCCGGTCGCGGACCAGCCCGGGGCTGATCGACGGCCGCACCACACTGGCGCCGTAGTAGAGGTGGCTGCCGGCGTTACCGCCGTGCCGGGCCGGCGGACGCGACCCGCCGCCGCCAGCAGCGGCGGGAGGCCGGGCGGCCGGCCGGGTCCGGTCGGCGAGGCTGGCGAGCAGCCGGGCCTGCCGCCGGGTACGCCGAGGGAACAGGACACGGTCGAGAAGTCTGCGCACGGGTGGGACCGCCCTTTCGAAGGTCACGGGATCGCCGCTACATCGCGGCTCGGTGGGGAAAGTGGGATGGGCGGCCCGACCCCGAACGGGGGCGCGGAGGTCGGGCCGCCTGCCCTGCGCACGCAGCCACAAACGGCGGTACGCCCACAGGGCCGCTGGTACGGGCGTCCGACGGCTCACGTTCCGCCGAACGCCGACAATCGGGAGCACTCCTGGGTCGCGTGCAGTGGCCGACGGTGCCGTGTGCACCGGCTCGGCCGGGGCGTCGATGGGGTTCGCCGAGGTAGCGCCGATCGTCGAAGGAGCAGCTGAGCGCCGCCCCACGGGATCGACGCCACCCCGGCGGGTCTCCCGCAAAGGCCGAGCTGGGGCACGATTTCGGCATGTCCGCACGTCAGTTCGAGCCGCACTACCGGCGCATCATGGCCAACATCCGGCAGCGCATCCTCCGGCACGACCGGGACCTCGTCGTCGGGCAACCGGGGCGGCAGGCACCGCTTCCAGCATCACAACCCCTTTCCGGGTACGTCCACTGTGTTGGCCGGTGGGCCTGGGCTCTTCGCGGGGCCTGCCGCCGCCGGTTACGGGGGCTTCCGGCGGCGGCAGGCCGCGTCGGGGTCCGGCAACTTCAGCGGTACGGCGTCTGTGCCGAACCCCGCACACACCGTGGCCGATGACTGACCGCCTGCGGTAGGCGTCCCGGCCGGGACGGGGTGACGCTCCCGCACCACTGGAAGGGATGCTTCCCGTTGCGGGAACCATCCCCTGCCTCCCCTCTTGACATTCCGTCGTTGACGTATTCCCTGACAGGGTCAGGAATTGCTCGACGCAGATGGTTGAAGGCGGCATTCACCAGGTGGGATACTGCCCAAAATCGATTACCGCCACAGGCAGTTCGCGCCACCACGCATCGATCGTGCGCCACACATCGGGGGTGTCATGCAGAACCATCCGCTCACCGCAGCACGCGAACGCCTGGGCCTGACCCGCCGGCAACTCGCCGACGCAGTCAACAAGATCCTCTACCCCGACCCCGGACAGGCGGCCCACAGCGCCTTCACCGCCAACTACCTGGGCAAACTCGAAAACGGCAAGATCCGCTACCCCGCCGAGGACTACCGCACTGCCCTGCGCATCGTCCTCAACGCCGACACCGACGACGAACTCGGATTCCGCCGGCGGGATATCAGCATGCGAACGAAAGGCATGCTCGCCGTTCGATCAAATCGATACGAGTCCCCGGCAACAGGGCTGAGTCCCGCCGCCGCTGCCTCGTTGACGTCCGACGCCATCCCGTTGATGTCGTTGCTCGGCCCACCGGTCGTCGACGAGTTGCCGCGTCAGGTCAGCCAGGAACACATCACCCAGGTTCTTGAGGCAGCGGAGATCTTCGAGCAGTGGGACAACGCGCACGGCGGCGCGCTGGTCCGGGAGATCGCCGACGACAAGCTGCATCGCATGTCCCGGCTGCTGGAGGTGAGCTGCCCGGCGCACCTACGCCCCGCGCTGCACAAGGCGCTGGCCCAGTTGACGGGAGTCGTGGCGTTCATGCTCTTCGACGCCTACCACCACGAGGCGGCACGGCAACGGTTCACGTTCGCCCTGCGTTGCGCCAGCATCGGCGGCGACTGGCACCAGCGCGCGATGCTGCTGTCCAGCCTGGCCCGGCAGGCGGTGTGGTGCGGTCAGCCCGACGACGGGCTCACCCACATCGAAATGGCTCTGGTCCGCGCCGACTGGCTCACCTCATCCGAGCGCGCCATGCTGCACACCGTACGAGCGCGGGCACTCGCCAAACTCGGACCGGGCAGAGCACAAGAGGCACTGGCCGCCGTCGGTGCCGCCGACGAAGCGTTCGCGCACGCCGCGCCAGCGGAGGACCCGCCGTGGATGTGCTTCTACGACGACGCCCAGCACCACGGCGACACCGCCCACGCGCTGTTCGACGTCGCCCTGCACACCAGACTCGTTACGGAGTCGGCCGAGCGGTTCGCCTACTCGGTGGAGCACCATCTCCCGGCGTACCTGCGCTCCAGGGCGATCTCCCGGATCAAGCTGGCGTCCCTCACGATGGTGCAAGGTGACCCGCTGGAAGCCGTGACGATCGGCAACCTGGCCCTCGACGACGCCGGGCCGGTCCGCTCGCTGCGCGCCGCCGACGACCTGCGGGAGCTGCACCGGATGGCCGGGCCGCACGGCAAGCTGACGGAAGTGCAGGAGCTACGCGCCCGGATCCGGGAGACGGTCGGAGCCGTCGCATGACGGACCCGCAGGAAGCGCTGCTGCTCGCCTGCCAGCAGGTCGGGGTCGACGCGACCGGCGCTGAGCTGATCCGATCTGCGGAGAATGTCATCTACCGCCTGCCCGGCGGCGTGGTCGCCCGCGTTAGCCGCGACGGCCAGCTCGCCACCGCCGGTAAGGAAGTACGAGTGTCCCGCTGGCTCAACGAATCCGGGATACCGGCTGTCCGGGCGATCGAGGAGCTGCCGCAACCTGTCGCGGTCGACGGGCGAGCCGTCACGTTCTGGCATGAGCTGCCGCGGCACCGGGAAGGCAGCATCGGCCAGCTGGCCCAGGTGCTGCAACAGCTGCACCGCCTGCAGCCGCCGGCGAGTCTCGACCTGCCACCGCTGGGACCGTTCGTACGCCTGGAGCAGCGAATCGCCGAGGCGACCGTGTTCTCAGCCGACGACCGTGCCTGGCTGCTCGATCACCTGCACGGCTTGCAGGAGCGTTACCGCGAGCTTCCTCCCGGCCTCCCCCACGGTGCAGTGCACGGCGACGCCTGGGCCGGCAACATCGTCGACACCGACGCCGGACCAGTCGTGCTCGACCTCGAACGATTCGCGCTCGGCCCACCTGAGTGGGACCTGGTGTCCGTCGCTGTCGACCACCTGACCTTCAGCGCCGAGTACGCACCCGGCTGGACCGAGTTCTGCCAGCACTACGGCTACGACGTCACCGACTGGCCGGGACTCTCGGTCCTCCGCGACGCCAGAGAGCTACGCAAGGTCACCTTCGCAGCCCAACTCGCGCGAGACAACCCAGCCCTACGCGACCAGGCCTACTACCGCCTCGCCTGCATCCGCGGCGAGTACGGCAACCGCCCCTGGGGCTGGAAACCGGTTCCGTAGCGGTACTGCATGGGCCAGCGCACAGCAGCCACAGCCGTTGGACAACTCAACGGCAGGTGCCACATCGCTGTCAATCATTGGGCCGGCTTGCGCGCTTCGTCATGCAGCTTCTGCGGACTACGCTGACGCACGCTCGGCCTGGCCCTTCTCGACCGTACGGGGAGAACGCCGTCGTACGTCAGCGCCGCTTCCTCGAGCGCAACCCTCGACTTGCCGATGACCTGTTGGAACTCCACGAAGTGGGTGGCGAAATCGGGTGACGGTTCTCCCAGTACGAACAGGTTGAAGTGGCTCGACATACAGACGTCCTGCTCATGGAGTGCATCCAGTGCCGGCCGGGCTGCTGGATTACCTAGCGTCAACCGCGCGCGCACGAGGGCCGGACGTAATGCGCGCACTTCGCCTGGTACTGCCGGATCCGGTCTTTGTCCAATGTCGCACCCTGGCTGGCCCTTTCGAGGGCAAACTTGAGATTCGCGGTGCTCTCTACGTAGTCGTAAATCGCGATGACTAGATCGGCGGTCACGTCGCGCTCAAGCTTTATCCGGTTGGCCCGCTCGTCCTCCGCGCGGCGGCGATCCTCCCGCCTGGCGGTCCACCGGTACTGAAGGTAGGCACCGGCTGACGCGACACCACCGCCGACTACAAACGATCCAAGCGTAGCGAGCAACTCCTGCAAGTCCATGGCCAGGATTGTGGACGGAGGGTACGGGGAACGGCGCATGACGCGCCGGCGACGCGGGGAGTTACCGTGTCGAACGCCTCCTCTGGCGTGCCGAAAATCCGAGGTCAAGGCTGAAGAAGTCTGCAATGATCCCGGATCGTGAGAGCCGCCTTGTTCACGCTAGCCCGAATTGTCCTTCGTAGCATGCTGCCTTACCCCGACCTGCCCAGGCGTGTGCTGGTTCGACGCCGTGCCCGTGCCCTAGCCATCCGCGAACCGTGGCCGCGTGATGAAGCGGCAGCTACCGGCGAAGACTACGCCCGATTGGCGCTACTGAGGCTGCTAGCGTTGCAGCGCGCGACACGCCGAGCGGTGCAGACACATCAGCGGGAGTCAGCGGCGCTGCTAGCGCGCACCGCGATGGAGACCTGCATCGTCGGACTGTGGTGTCTCCACGGTCCCGACGCCGTCCGCAAGCTCCGCGAGTCCGAAATCAAGATCGCGCCGACGTTGCTGACCTTCATGTCAAGCACCGGGATCATCCCTGACTCGGTTATCCGAGAGGCGATACGCGCTCTCGGCGATCCGTGCAAACTCCCCAACGTACGGTCGATGACCGAACAGATTGACTCTCGGACCGGCGCCACGCTCGCGATCCACCTGTACGACATGGCGTATCGACCAGCGTCGCAGTACTTCACTCACGCAAGCACCTCGGCACTGCTGCGACATGTAACGGCCGAGTATCGCTACTCAACCAAGCCCGCAAACTCGTGGGCTCGCCGGGCGCCGGTTCGTCTGACCGACGCCTGCGTCGGTCTGCTGGCTGGAGCTATCGCGAACCAGCTCGCCGCACCGACGGAGCTATTCATCCGGTACGGCGAGGGCCACGCCCAGCGGGTACTCCCACCGTTGCTGTTCACCATCGGCAAGGGGATGGCACGGAAACTGCGCCTTGTTGGCCTAATGGCCACTTTGAAGCAGGCTGCGGAGGTGCGTACGCACCTGTCTCGTCTCGGAATCGACGATTCTCCGGATGACCGGGAGGAGAGATTACGGGACATGTATAAAGACCTAATCGCCCGGCTCGACATCAATGGCGTTCCTGACGACGCAATCCGGCCTGTCATCGACCACCTTGTTACGAAGGTCCTTGCCGAGTGGGACGCCGAGCACACAGGCCAGCTACAAACTAACCGGCAGACCCAAATCCGCGAGCAAGGCGAGACATAGTCCGGACGGTCCCGTCCAGGCCTACCGATCGAGGACCTGGAGACTACCGAAGCGCCCCGGATCGTCACCAGCACCGCCGACACGATGAGGCCGACGCACCCGTGGATCAGTGGACATGGCTTCCGCGGAGTCTGCTGCCGCCGGCCGCGGCGGCTTCCGCCGGTGGCTGGCGGCGATCCCGCACTACCGGAAGGGATGCTTCCCGTTGGCGGGAACCATCCCCTGCCCTCCCTATTGACATTCCGTCGTTGACGTATTACCTGGCAGGGACAGGAATTGCTCGACGCAGATGGTTGAAGCCGGCATTCACCAGGTGGGATACTGTCCAAAATCGATTACCGCCACAGGCAGTTCGCGCCACCACGCATCAATCGTGCGCCACACTTCGGGGGTGTCATGCAGAACCATCCACTCACCGCAGCACGCGAACGCCTGGGCCTGACCCGCCGGCAACTCACCGACGCAGTCAACAAGATCCTCTACCCCGACCCCGGACAAGCAGCCCACAGCGCCTTCACCGCCAACTACCTGGGCAAACTCGAAAACGGCAAGATCCGCTACCCCGCCGAGGACTACCGCACTGCCCTGCGCATCGCCCTCAACGCCGACACCGACGACGAACTCGGATTCCGCAACCCCCGCACGGTAGCGCGGCAGGATACTGCTGTTGTCGGTTCCGAGAGCAGTGCCGTCTCCGACAACAGGAGGGTCGTACCCGTTACCCGGAGCGTAGGTAGTGCCGGCGGGCTGGTCGAGCAGCCCTCGGTCATCCTGGCCCGGATCCGCGAGAACAACGACGCGAGCGTCAGCCATGCTCTGCTGGACACTCTGGATCTCTACGTTTCGGATGTCGTCGCACGCTACGAGGAGGAAGGGCCGCTCACGCTGGCCGCCGACGTGGTGCGCCAGCGACGCTGGGTGCAGAGCCTCATCCCGCTGCGGATGCAGCCCCGCTACAGCGCGCGGCTGCTCGCCATCGCCGGGCAGCTCTCTGGGCTGCTCAGCTACATGTCGGTCAATCTCGGCCGATTCAGCTCGGCGCGGGCCTACGGAATCGAGGCGTTCCAGCTTGCCGACTACGCGGAGGATCGGGAACTCAAGGCATGGGTGCGGGGCACGCAGAGCTTCACAGAGTTCTACGACGGGCAGTACCGCAAGGCGCTCGGCTACGCCGCGGACGGCCGCCGGTTCGCCGGCCGTGGAGCACAGGCGGTACGCCTCGCCGTCAACGGCGAGGCACGCGCGCACGCGAAGCTCGGCCAGACGCTGGAGGCAGAACAGGCGATCGGCACCGCCTACGAGGTGCTCTCGGACCTGTCGCCCGAGCCCGGCATGAGTTCGTGTGTCTCGTTCGGCCTCTACAGCGAGGCACGGGTGGCGTCGAACGCCGCGACGGCGTACCTCGCGCTGGGACGTACCGAGCAGGTTCTCAACCTTGCCGGCCGCGCGGTCACGATCGTCGACACGTCACCGTCTGTTTGGAGCCAGGCCCTGGTCCGGCTGGACTTGGCGACCGCGCTGGTAGGCGGGGACCGACCTGACGTCGAGCAGGCCACCGACATCGCCCGCCAAGCCATGCGAGCCTGCCAGGACAACCAGATCGAGTCGATACGTCAGCGAACCCGCGACCTCGCCACGATGATCAGTGAGAAGTTCGACGATCCCTGCGCCGAGTCGTTCGTAGACGAGGTCTACACGTGGCTCGGCGAAGGCCGAGGGAACCGATGACGGCCCAGCCCAAAGCGCCGGCCCACGACCACGAACGCCCCTGGGCCGACCAGGAGTGGGCGCAGTTCCAACAGGTCCAACGGATGGTCAACCACTGGGACCGCCCGGCGTGGACGCCTGGCCGGCGTTCCTACCACTGGATGGTGATGCTCGGCCACGTCCCCGCCCTCACCGCAATGGCGATGCACTGTCAAGAGCAACTGCGCGACCTACCCCACCTCGACCTGGTCCCGACGGCCAGCCTGCACATCACGATGCAGCGGCTCGCCTTCACCGACGAAGTCTCACCTGACGTGGCCGCAGCTGTGGTCAACGAAGTACGCAGGCGCTGCGTCGACTTCCCCGCCATCCCTGTCGAGATCGGCCCGCTTGCCGGGTCGCCAGGCGCAGTCCGCCTCAGTGTCGGTCCCCCTGAACCCGTCAGCAGGCTCCGTGACGTGATCCGAGATTCCATCGCCGAGGTGCGCGGACCGGCAGCCCTACCCGAACGGGCAAGCAGATTCGCCCCGCACGTCAGCATCGCGTACCACAACGCCGCCGCCGATGCGCTGCCGCTCATCCAGCGGGTAGCCAGCCTTCGGCACCTCCCCCCGGCCGCCACAGTCATCCAGTCCGTCGACCTGGTCGAGTTACGCCGCGAGGGCCACCAGTACGTTGCGTCTATACAAGCCGAAGTCTTGTTAGTTAGTTGATGACCGGTTCAAGTCGATAGTCCACCGAGTAGGCGATCGATAGACCAGTACTCCAGCCGAAGAGATTAACCTCGGCTTGACAACCATGCAGCCCTGACTGTGGCGCAGTTCTCAACCCAGGGGCGCTGCGCAAGCCGGCTTCAGAGCCAGCCACGCAGGAACTCCATCACTTCGTGGAGCAAACTACTGTCGCCGATGTCGGTCACCACGACGGTAACGAAGGCAACCGTCAGCGACACGAAGGCAACCCGCAGCGCGCGGCGACCAGTTTTGGCGGCATCTACCGACGCACCCAGCGAGGCCACCGTCGAGAGGATGTCCCGGTAGTCACGGTCAGCAGCGCGCAGTTCCTCGAACCACTCTTTCTGACGCTTCCGCAGCTCGGTATTCATATGGAGCGGTTCGTCTGCCCGATCGGAATCGGCCCGCAAGCGTGGCGAGAGCTCAATAGTGAACTCTGCCTCACCCTCAAATCGCGGTCGGGATTTCCAAGACCGTTCCAAGTCGCGCTGGACAGTTCCTACATCAATGCTAAGGGTCAACAGTTGCTCGCGGAGATCGTTGGTGACCTTGACCTTAAAGCGGCCATGCTGCGCCCGAGCGCGATCCCGAATCAGCGCATAGCGAGCCTCGACTGTTTCAAGCCAGTCAGATACTGCCAGTGCCACCAAGAGGCTCTCGATTGCATCGCAGTAGCGATGCGCTATCGCCTGGTTCGGATCGTTGCCGTAGATAGTCATGCGGGTAGCGCTGTCCGCAACAGCCTGACGCTGGCCCCACAGTGCCCATGTATGGTGAGTGCTAATGCCACGCGCCATCGACGGTGAAGTCGGAACTAAGTGCATCTTAGGAATGTCAGCAGAGGTGTAATGGTGGATCCCTGTCTCCGTGATGCCGAGCGCTCGAAACATGTCGAACTGGTCACGGCCACGGTCCTCGCTCACATCGGTCGGATCGTGTTGGTCCAGAATAAGCATATCGACTAGCGTCTGAGGACTGTTAGCCTCAGCAAAGGCGCCATCACAGCTATCATTCATCCACCTCCGGGCCAGCTGATGCAGCCGTTCCCGGGCCGTCTGTGTTACGTGAAACCCAGACCACATCCGATCAAGTGCGTGAAGTCGCCCGTGTCGACGGGTCAGCATCGGCTCGTGAGGCTGATGCCATATCTCATCGATTTGAGTGGCACCCAAATCGGAGAGTGCGATGTGAGCAACAACGGCAGTTAGGCCGGCGCCAACCTGCATGGCCTTCAATTCGATGTAGCTGAATTCAGGCGGCAACTGAGCATGCACTGCATCGGGGATCAGGTATGCACCATTGTCACCCTGAATCGAGGCAATTCGCCACCAACTCCATCCCATGCGGGCACGGTACTTCAGCAGCAAGTTGGCGTTGGTTTCGTCGACGCCAGACATCCAGCGATTCCGGCCCCAGCCATTCCTATCGAATGCCCGCTCCAGTTGAGAAAAAGCGCTCGGCGGGAACAGTTCAACCACCCAGATACTCGGCATATTCACGTGCTCATCAGCGGGCACTTGGAAATCGTGCAACCGATCCGTTGGGTCCCAGATTCTATCTCGCTCAAGGGCGTTGAACTGGCTGAGATCAATGGACCAGCGCTGGAACGCACGGAGCACCAAATTGGGAATAACCTTGCGTCGCCACCTGGTCTGAAGGAACCACAACATTTTGTACGGGAGATCGTACCAGCGGGTCCACCGATCACCAATCGCTGGCACCTTCTCGTAAGCAGCTGAGACCCTCTCGGAGATTGGGTCCCGTTGCGGGGATGGCTCCACGCCTACCGGAGTGTCGCCCTCGCCTGCGGACGTCTCAACCTGGACCTCAACCGGAGCGTCGCCCTCGCCTGCGGACGTCTCAACCTGGACCTCAACCGGAGCGTCGCCCTCGCCTGCGGACGTCTCGGCTTGGACCTCAAGCCGTTCGCCCTGCTCCTCGGCGGTCACAGTTTACCCATGCCTCTGGACTCGACCCACCATGTCAGGGCGCGAGCACACAGCGTCCTGGCTTCTAACGTGTACGCGGCCATCTGAACTCTCTCGGATCAGAACTGAAGCTTACTGGCCGATTCTCCCAGCAGCCTCTGACAGTCTCCGAAGCCGCAGCCGAGTCAAGCCGACTCTCGGACATACATCCCCGTAACGGACATTGCAGCAGTTGCCGCCGGATACACCAAGTCCGTCTTCATCACATAATGCACATCTGTTAGGTCGACGGAGGGATTCAATGCTCAGGAAATGGAACAGGTGGCGCAGTTCATTACTGTCCAGGCGGATCAATCCAGCTAATTGATTCCGGTAGCCGGCGGTTGCAACGGCCGAGGAATACATGGACATGGACGAAGCGAACGAAATCGGGCTGGCGACAGCCATCACACCACTCCCGAAATAATTAACGACTGTACCACCAGACGTCTTTCGACGGCAGTCAAAAAACGCCTATTTGCCTGAACTCATTCACCGATCTAAGGCTTGATTTCAGTCTTACCTCCCAGCCAAGTAGGTAGCCGCTGAACTGGTATTCCAAATGGTCCCGGAAGCGGGAGCGGAGGTGGCGGAGGGACGGTTGCAGACAAATACTTCATGAGCTCACGATGGCGAAACTGATAGCTGATCCCTGAGACACGAAGGATCCCTGCGCGGGTCGCCCACTTGAGATAGGACGAGAATCGAAGGGGGAGACCAACTCGCGAACCCAGAACGGTGGCTACGAAGTAACGACCAGAAGCATAACCAATGGTCATAGCCAAGAAGTATGCGAACCCGAAGTGTAGGCCCGTTATCGGACCCATGAGGTCGGCAATGTATGCGCCCATAAATATCCCCATGCCCAGACCAAACATCACGGATGCAATGAAATCTCGACGTATAGGATCGTGCGGACTCGCGGCGTCCTTGGTGGCCTCAGTGCGGCGCCCTAGGGCCGCAGCAAATAAGATGAGGAGGCCCATACCACCGGCTAATCCCAAAGCATTACTCGAAGCTACCTGGGAAAAGGTATACCCGAATCCCCCGGCAAACACTAGCGCTAAAGACGTACGAGTAAATCCTGCCGCTGACATAAAGCGCGATATTTGCACCCCTTTTGGCCGGGCCACTTGAGTTGGAGTGACGATAGCTATCGTAATTAACATGAGGAGATTTGCCAATGGTATCGCCCATGAGCGCCAACCAGCATTCGGATCTGGTGAGTAGTCTTCCATAGGTAGCTTGTCGAAAGGAAGGTTGAATTGAATCGCAACAGCGACGAAGGCCACCCGAGATTGCCATGCCGGGACCCTAAAACCGAATCGCCTCCACCAATCATGTAGCACGATGTCGCTAGACTTCTCGTCGTCCTTAGGCGAGTTCAGCAAGTGCGCTATCATTGCCAAATGGCGCCGGGCTCGATCCTCTTGGTGTTGCGCATTGCGCCCACTGAGACGAATTCGTGTCGACAGGAATGTCTCGTAGAGTTCTGAGTCAAGTCGGCCCGAGAATGCCATTCGATTCTCATTTGCCGTCGGTAGCAGCTTTCGAAGGTCGTTGCCGCTGTTGATGTAGCCGACAGTCATGGCGAGCCGCCATGGGGTGGAGACTGCCGCGAAGAACATATCGCTTTGCCTCCTCGACTCTCGCCTAAGTTCATCTCTTATTGAACCCATTATCTCGGCACCGCAGTGCTCAGCTAGGTATTTTTCAACCTCCCGCACCCCGATCGCTTTAATCGAGATAGCCTGCATATTACGAAATCTTGATCGCAATCGAAAGTAGTATTGAGTTCCAGATCTACCGATCACCACCAGGGGCTCCTGCCAACCCGTCGCAATGTACTCGTTCAGCTGTCCAACAGCCCATTCTGCGCGATCCGGCAGCTCTGCCTCGTTGTCCATCTCATCGAGACCGTCGAGTATAGGCAAAATGCGCTTATCTCGCACAAGCTCACGGGCAGCAGCTGGACTTAGGCGAAACCGCACTGATATCTCATCAGCTAGCCAGTCACGAAATTCAGTTGCCCTCGGCCATGACGTCAGATTGAAGATTACTGGGACTCTAAGGTCTACACCGTCCGCAGGCTGGGAACTAAGAACGTCACCTATCAACTCAAGTAGCAGGGTAATTCCCAGCACGCTCTTGCCGGCACCTGCAGCCCCAAGTATCAACAACCGACCAGAGGTGTTCTTCCGGTAATACTCTGCGATCGTATTGATGTCGCCCGCAGTTCGCGCACGAGGTGCCGCCTTGCCGGTCCGAGCATCCGCGACCACAAATTCTAACTTGGCGGACCTGGATTCAAAGGAGTCGGTACCAAGGAGTTGAGCGAGCTGCTTGCTATGCGAGTCGCGCTGAGCTTTCGCGAGTGAGATTACTCGGCGGTTAAGTTCACTCGATTGGTCTTGGCTTCTCCCAGATAGCATTAGGAGAAGACCAACAGCCGCGATCGACCCGGCCCATATATTCGCCCATCCAACTTGCCTATTGAAAGCTTCGGAATCTTCACCTGCCGAAAGCCCGAATGCCGGCAATCCGATTGCTAGAGCGATCAGCCCAATGGCGAACAGCAGCCACCCCATCATGCGAAGTTGATACCGCGCTATCAGAGCTCGCAACATGACCTTGTCAATCGAATTTGGGTAGCGTAAAGATCGAAGATATGGATTTTTGAACCGTTGGGCAGCCGTAGACCATCGATGGTCAGATGAGAGTCGGTTGAGCCACTACCGTCGCCCCGGCCGATCAGAATTCCGACACCACGACCCGCACCCAACCAATTGGGTCTGCGAGGCATTCTGGACAGGTAGGTGCACCGTGTGCCGGCTGAACGTCATGGCCGCATGATATCGCCTGTAGAGCTCGGCGGGCGACCCCAACAGTTCCACACTGCAGTTCCCCGCTCCGGCGGTCGGTACAGGCGTCAGGGGAGGCGCCACACTTGGAAGGTGGGGCCGGCTGTGGGCAGGGTCAGGGTGCCGTCAGCCTCCGGGCGTAGTTGTGGTGCACCGCCGTACAGGTTGTCCAGTGCCGGAGCAGCAGCGGAGGCGGGGCCACCAGTCCGGACAGGCGCACCGGAGCACCCGACGCACGGCGGGCAAACGCCAACACCGACCCGGAGGGCGACTCCCACAGGTAGACCAGGGCGTCGCCATCGCCATCCCGGCGACGGGAATGCTCGCTCAGCTTGTACCCTTCTGCTTGATGATCGGGTACAGCAATCTGTCGCATGTGGACGATGAGCGTCGCCGAGCTATGCTGTCGTGGTGACCATCTTCTCTGCGATCACTCGGACCGATCCGTCCCCGGCGGCTCACGGAGATGGGCGGTTCAAGTTCTTGGACCGCGTCTCAGGGGCGTACTGGGACCAAGTTCGTGACGTGATCGAGGATTGGTTCAGCCGCCTGAGCCCTGATGCCCAAGCCGACGTCAGGGGCCGGTTGAGATCGAAGGACGACAGACAGTTCAACGGGGCCTTCTTCGAGTTGTACCTACACGAGTGCCTGCTTCGGATGGGATACACCGTGACGTGCCATCCGGTGCTGGAAGGGACGGCTCGCCGACCAGACTTCCTGGCTGAGAAGGACGGACGGTCGATCTACGTCGAAGCGCGGTCGGCATCCCCGAGTAACATCGCTGTCGGTGCGACGGAGCGGATCAACGCGGTGTACAAGTCACTCGACAGACTGAACAGCCCCAACTTTTTCCTCTGGATCGAGGTCGTGCGGCAAGGGCTTCGTCCGCTCCGGGCCAAACCGCTGCGCGGCTGTCTGGACAGATGGCTCAGCGGACTGGACCCCGACACAGTCACGCTGGGTGGACGCCGCGACGACCTCCCCTCTCACCTCTACGAGGAGCAGACCGAGGGCGACGACGTGGCCTGGATCATTAAATTTTGGGCCATCCCCAAGCCCTCCGAGGTGCGCGGAAGAGAAGGCGTCCAGCCGCTGGCGATCTACGGTGGGAACGCAGTGTGGGTAAACGACGAGGGCGGCATCCTCGGAGCGCTGAGCGACAAGGGCACGGCCTACGGCCCGCTCGGCGCACCGTTCATCGTAGCGGTCGCCTCGAGCAGCATGTCTTTGGACGATCACGCCGTATGCGACGCCCTCTACGGCAACGAGATGTTGCAGATCACAACTGCGCCGGATGGGACCGAATCGTATGCCGTCGTCCGCAATGCCAACGGCTACTGGTATGCAGGCGGCAACTGGGACCACTGCGGGGTGTCGGCCGTGCTCGTTGTCAAGCAGCTCCACCCTGCGTTCGTCGGCAACCAGCAGCACACGATCTGGGAGCACCCGGACCCAGAGCACGCTGTTGAAGCGCTGCCGATGTGGCGCCGGGCTATCCTCGGCGCCGACGGTCGGATGGAGTTCATCGACCCGCCGCGTGCTCAGGCCGACTGGTTCGGCCTCGGCAACCCCTGGCCCCTAGGGCGTGTATCAAAGTCGGCCGTGGGCGGGTGACGACTTTCGGCGTGTCGCTGCCCGG